>JAZSDT010000020.1:0-13651 GCA_045531285.1 Eubacteriales bacterium | reverse complement strand
GTCTTTTCAACAAGGTCTGCTGTGAGCTCGTTGAACTTAGCTCTTGTGAGAGTCGCTTCAAAGTTCTTTGCACCGTTTGCATCAGCCGCAATGAAGGGAAGGCTGATTTCTGTTGTCATCATACCTGAAAGCTCTATCTTTGCCTTTTCAGCTGCTTCCTTAAGTCTCTGATGAGCTGTCTTATCAAGTCTGAGGTCAATGCCGTTCTCAGCCTTGAAGGTGTCTGCCATCCAGTTTATGATGCGGTCATCAAAATCGTCACCGCCGAGCTTGTTGTTACCTGCTGTTGCAAGAACCTCAAACACGCCGTCGGAAATTTCAAGAATAGAAACGTCGAACGTACCGCCGCCAAGGTCGTATACCATTATCTTCTGCTCGTTGTCCTTATCAAGACCGTATGCAAGAGCTGCCGCGGTAGGCTCGTTGATAATACGAAGTACATCGAGTCCCGCTATCTTACCTGCATCCTTTGTAGCCTGTCTCTGTGAGTCTGTGAAATATGCAGGAACGGTAATTACAGCCTGTGATACGGTTGTACCAAGGAAGCTTTCCGCATCTGCCTTAAGCTTTTGAAGAATCATAGCAGAAATCTCCTGAGGGGTATACTGCTTTGAATCAATATCAACCTTGCGGTTTGAACCCATATCACGCTTTATAGAGCTGATTGTTCTGTCAGGGTTAGTAATAGCCTGTCTCTTGGCGATCTGTCCTACAAGTCTTTCGCCTGTCTTTGAGAAAGCAACTACGGAAGGAGTTGTTCTCGCACCTTCGGGATTGGGGATAACACTGGGCTCGCCGCCCTCGAATACTGCAACGCAGGAGTTAGTTGTACCAAGGTCTATACCTATAATTTTTGCCATATTAATTTACCTCTTTCTTAATATATAGATGTTATTGTTTACTTTTTTAATTTGCTACCTTTACCATAGCATATCTTATCACTTTGTCACTAAGCTTGTAGCCCTTCTGGAGCACCTCGACAACTGTGTTTTCGGGGACGTCTTCTCTGTCCTCGTGAAGCACTGCGTTATGAAGATTGGGGTCGAATTCCTTACCCTCTGCTTCTATTTCTTCAATGCCTATCTTCTTCAAAAACTCATTGAACTGCTTTCTGATAAGTGCCATACCCTCCTCGACGTTCTTATCATCGGAGAATTTTTCTGCCCTTTCGAAATTGTCAATTACAGGAAGCAAGCTCATTACTACGTCGGTTTTTGCTAACGAATATATCTCTTCCTTTTCTTTTTGAGTTCTCTTTTTGAAATTATCGAACTCGGCAACAAGTCTCAAATACTTATCATAAAGAGAAGTATATTCAGCCTTTTCGATCATCTCTGTGTCTTGCGCTGCTTCCTCAACCGTTTCCTCCACTGTTTCCTCCACTGTTTCCTCAACAGTTTCTTCAACAGTCTCTTCTACGGCGCCCTGTTCCTTCTTTTCCTTTGCCATGTCAGTTCCTTTCATCACCGATAAGATTATTTACTACGTATTCGAGTCTTGCTATAACACCCGAATAATCCATTCTTTTAGGACCGATAAGTCCCAAAACTCCAGTTATGTTGTCTCCTATTTTGAACTTGTGATATACACAGCTTGTTCTGTCAAGACCGCCTTCAAGAGAGCTGTCACCGATAAGAATGTTAAGTCCTTCGTGTCCTACAGACGAATCGGTCAACATTCTTATCAAGTCCTCCTTGTCCTCTAGCAGCGATATAAGGCTTTGGGTTTTTGTGATATCGGCAAAGTCGGGATACTTGAGTATCTTTGCCATACCGTCCAAATAAACCTCGCTCTCATTTTCGCTTCTGACTGTTTCGACTATTATTCTGAGTATATCCGAAAGCAGCCCTCTGAATACTCCGAATTTATCCTCAAGCGAATAGAGGTTTTCAAGACTGATGTGCTCAATGTTTATACCTGTCAGATTCTCGTTGAGAAGTCTGATAAGAACAGTCAGCACTTCGGGAGTGAGAGTGATATCTGTTTTTATCTGCCGTGTCTTTACGTTTTCTTGAGAAGTTATCATCACAAGCAGGAAGTTTTTCGGTGAGAGATATACACCCTCAAAGCGAACAATCGTGCTGACTTTAGGCTTTGCGGTATACGCAAAGGCTGTGTAATCTGTCATATCCGATAGCACTCTGGTCAGCTCACTGACAACATCCGACAGGTGATGAAGTCTGGAATTCATTACCTCATTCAGTACGTTTATCTCTTCAAGTGAAAGAGAATACTGATTCATAAGGTTTTCAACGTACATTCTATAACCCAGGCTGGACGGTACTCTGCCAGCTGAAGTGTGGGGCTGCTCAAGTAGTCCCAAACTTTCAAGCTCACTCATTTCGTTACGTATTGTAGCGGAAGAAATATCGAGTCCCATAGCGCCCGACAGGTATTTGGAACCAACAGGCTCACCTGATGAGATGTACGTATCCACAATGGATTTAAGTATTCTCTTTTTTCTTTCGTTTAAATCCATCGCTTCACCGTCTTTCTTTTTAATTTTTAGCACTCTCGACCGTCAAGTGCTAACTTACGTTATAAATTTAACACTCTTTTCCCGAAATGTCAATAGTATTTGAAAATATTTTTGAAAAATACTTGTAAACATATTATGAATGATAAAAACAGATCGCATCCGACCAAAATTCATATATACATACCTAAGCAGTGAAAAAAGAGAAAGCATAGCTCTATAAAGTAAAAAGCACCTCCCGGTGCTTTTTGCTTAGTGGTGTTAAGTAGCTGAATTCTTTGTTAGCCAATGCGGTTTTTCATTTTGAGTCTAAGATTATCAGCAATCATAGCAATAAACTCTGAATTTGTAGGCTTCCCTTTTGCATTCTGAACAGTGTAGCCAAAATACGAATTAAGCATATCAACGTCTCCCCTGTCCCATGCAACCTCTATTGCATGGCGTATTGCTCTCTCAACACGTGAGGAAGTAGTTGAAAACTTAACGGCAACCGTTGGATAAAGTGTTTTGGTTACTTCATTTATTATGCGGTTGTTGTTCACTACCATCATTATGGCTGCACGCAAATACTGGTATCCTTTAATATGTGCAGGGATTCCAACCTGATGTATTATCTGTGTCACCTGAGCCTCCAATTCAAAATCGTCGTCGGGCATTTTATAAAGCATATCACACTTCGACTTGTCCATAACCTGTGATATTTTATATACCAAGCTGGAATAGTCAAAGGGTTTAATAATACACCCCGACGCACCTGCGTTTATGGTTTCCTCAATCAGCTTACGGTTGTTAATGCCGGTCACCAAAACAAATTCGGGCGAATACGACGGGTCAATCTTCCTGGCTTCATGCATTAAACAATCCACATCCTTTCCCGGTACCCAAAGGTCCATAAGCACAATGTCGGGACGGTAGCGTGTTATTGCGCTCAGTGCCTCGGCTCCGTCGCCGGAATCACCCACTACGTCAAATCCTTGCTTTCTCAGATTATCAGCGCAAACGTAACGGTAATCGCTGTTTGAATCCAAAATGTACACCTTAATTCTTTTGCTGTTATTCATCTTTAAATCTCTCCTGTCTTGTTATTTTTATTTGTTACGCCAAGATTTTACCATATAATTCCAATTAAATCAAGATATTTTGGTAATAAAATCCAGTTAAAATAAAAATTCGTCTATTTTTAACAGATATTAAAGAATAAATATTGCAAATACAATAAAAAGTAAGCAGTATTTTGTCATATTATGTCGATTGACATAAAAACAAAAAAGAATTATAATATAAAAATATGAAGGAGGCGAAATTTTGAAAGGATTAATTAAATACCTCCGACCCTTTTTACCGAGAATGGCAGTGGGGTTTTCAATAAAAGTACTTGCCACAGTTACAGAATTGATGCTCCCTTTCATACTTACACATATACTCAAAAACGTTATTTCATCACGCAGTGCAAGAACAGTTCTCTTTTGGGGCGGGGCAATGATAGTTTGTGCTATAGCGGCACTTGTTTTCAATGTGATTGCAAACAGAATGGCAGCGAAGGTTTCCAAAGACTTCAGCGGAGAGCTGAGAAAAAAGCTTTTTGCAAAAATTCTCTCCCTTTCTTCAAGACAGACAGACCGTTTTACCATCCCCTCACTTGAATCCCGTATCACCTCCGACACCTACAACGTACACCATTTTGTAGGTATGATGCAAAGAATGGGAGTAAGAGCTCCGATTTTGCTTTTCGGTGGAGTATGTATCACTATTATCATGGATGCGTATCTTGCTATGACAATGGTTGCTATGCTCCCCTTTCTTATTGCTCTCGTCATTTTTATTTCACGCAAGGGCGTTCCGCTTTACACCCGTGTACAACGCTCCGTTGACGGCATGACCAGAGTTGTGCGTGAGGATTCTCAGGGTATTCGTGTTATAAAGGCACTCTCAAAGGTCGATTACGAAAACAGTCGTTTTGACCGAGTAAATTCATCTTTGGTGCGTGACGAAAAGCGTGCAGGTATCACTATGGGACTTGTAAACCCAATTATGACAGGATTGATGAACGCCGGTATAACTGTAGTAATCGCTCTCAGTGCCCTAAGAGTTACCAAGGGGCTTTCCGACCCCGAAACCGTAATTGCCTTTATGCAGTACTTTACTCAGATTTCAATGGCTCTTATGACAGTAACCAGAATGTTCACCATGTACACCAAAAGCTCCGCTTCCTCTGCCAGAATCGTTGAGGTTCTGGAAACCCCAGAAGATATATGCGTACGATCAAAGGAAGACTTTCACGATGTAAACACGGATTCCTTCATACTTTTTGACAACGTATCCTTTTCTTATCTTGGCGTAAAAAACGATCTTGAAAATATATCGTTTTCTTTAAACAAAGGTCAGTCGTTAGGAATAATCGGAGCGACGGGCAGCGGTAAATCCACACTCATCAAGCTTTTGCTTCGCTTCTTTGACGTTAATTCCGGAGCTGTCTACATAAACGGTGAGGACGTCAGAACCATAGAACCCGAAAGACTGACATCAATGTTCGGAGTAGCCCTTCAAAACGATTTTCTTTATAGTGATACTGTTGAAGAGAACATACGCTTCGGGCGTGACGTTTCAAAAGAAGACGTAGTGTCTGCTGCTGTAACAGCTCAAGCAGATACATTTATATCATCCTTTGAGGACGGATACTGTCATATGCTGTCACAAAAGGGAACAAATATTTCAGGCGGACAAAAGCAAAGATTACTCATTGCAAGAGCTCTTGCAGGTAAACCCGAAATACTCATTCTCGACGACTCATCATCGGCTCTTGACTACAAGACAGACGCTATGCTCCGTCAGGCACTCAGACGCGATTTTTCAAATACAACTCTCATAACGGTAGCGCAAAGAGTAAGCTCCGTAAAGAGCTGTGACATTATTCTGGTACTTGACGAAGGCCGCATAATAGGAATCGGCAATCACGAGCACTTATTAGAAAGCTGTACCGAGTACCGCGAGATCAGCGATTCGCAGATGGGAGGCGGTATAGTTGAATAGAGATATACGAAGAGGAACTCCAAACGAAAAGCTCTCCCTCGAACGCACAAAAAACGTCCTTAAAAGGCTGAGCAAATATATTCTTGCACATTGGCAGCTCTTTGTTGTTGCCATTATACTGACTCTTTTGTCGAATCAATTATCCCTTCTGGGACCTGAGTATTCAGGCAATGCCATTGATGCCATAACTGCTGACAGCGGTGTGGACTTTGCAACTGTATGGGAAAACGTTATTAAAATGCTTATATGCTATCTTATGTCGGCATTGCTGTCATACGGACTTTCGGTGTTGATGATACATTTGAGTCAAAAGATAGTTTACGCAATGAGACGAGAGCTGTTTGAAAAGCTGACCTCTCTTCCCGTTTCGTATTTTGACAGCCATGCAACCGGTGACATAATAAGTCATATGTCATACGACATCGACACTGTAAACACATCTCTTTCCCATGACCTTGTACAGATAATGACAAGTATTTACACGGTTGTCGGCTCACTGCTGTTTATGTGGCGGATATCTAAGCCTCTTATCCTTGTATTTGCCATAACGGTGCCTGCATCAATTCTGCTGACTACCTTCCGTTCCAAAAAGGTAAGACCTCTATTCCAAAAGAGGTCGAGAAAGCTGGGAGAACTCAACGGATATGCAGAAGAAATGCTGTCGGGAGTACGCTCTATTCAAGCGTACGGAAGAGAGGAAGAGATAAACTCTCGCTTCAACAAAAGAAATAAGGAAGCCATGGACGCCTATTACAGTGCCGAATACTACGGTGCAACTCTCGGACCAAGCGTAAACTTTATAAATAACCTATCTCTTTCTCTTGTTATGATTTTCGGCGGATTTATGTATATGTATTCCGCCGGCGGTGCAGTGAAGGAGGCAAGCATCTTCTTTATTTCCCTTGGAGGTATTGCAAAGTTTGTTCAGTATTCAAGAAAATTTGCAGGTCCTATAAACGAATTTGCCAATATGCTTCACGAATTTCAATCAGCATTTTCCGCCGCAGAGCGAGTGTTCAATATAATTGATGAAGACAGCGAAAAGGCAGACAGCGAAAATGCAATTGAGCTTACAAATGCCAAGGGTGACGTAAGTCTTGACAACGTTGTCTTCGGGTACACTCCGGACAAAAACATATTGAAAGGAATCTCGGTAGACGTAAAGGCAGGTACAAAAATAGCGGTAGTCGGTCCCACAGGTGCAGGCAAAACCACTATCATAAATCTTCTCATGCGCTTTTATGACATCAACGGTGGAAAAATCACACTCGACGGGCACAGCATTGACGAAATAACGAGAAAATCTCTTCGACGTGCCTATACAATGGTGCTTCAGGACACTTGGCTTTTTCACGGCACTATATTTGAAAATATAGCTTACGGAAAAGAAGGAGCAACCTTGGAAGAAGTGAAGCACGCGGCAAAGGAAGCCAGAATCGACTCGTACATCGAACATTTGACAAACGGATACGACACTGTGCTTTCCGATGACGGAACAAACATTTCCAAAGGTCAAAAGCAGCTTATTACTATTGCCAGGGCAATGCTTAGTGATTCTCCCATGCTGATTCTTGATGAGGCTACTTCAAACGTTGACTCAAGAACAGAAACAAAAATATCCGAGGCTATGGAAAAGCTTATGAAAGGCCGCACTTCGTTTATAATAGCCCACCGACTTTCTACAATAAAAAATGCCGACCTGATACTTGTGCTTCAGGACGGCATGATAACCGAAAGCGGTACTCACGACCAGCTTATCGCTCTGGGAGGCTTTTATGAAACCCTGTACAATTCACAGTTTAAGTAAAAAGTGGAAATACTCTGCCGGCAATGTTTACCTATAAACAAAGTCAAACAGCGATATCGCATTAATTACATACAAGAAAATGAAATACCACCCGCTAGTTGATATGCAGGTGGTATTTATTGTTACTCTTAAACTACAACGTGCTTTTTTCGTTTGATGGACATATGCCAAACTGATTTTTGTAAAGTCTGCTAAAATAGGCAGCATCTCCTATCCCCACTATTTCGGCGGTCTCGCTTATAGTGTACAAATCGGTCAATAGCAGTTCTCTTGCTTTGTTAAGTCGGAGAAAATTACGATATGCTATTGGGGACATACCTACGTATTTTAAAAATCTTCGTCGGAGAGTTGCAGGACTCATATGACAAAGCGCTGCAAGAGCATCTATATCAGTATCGGATGCAAAGTCACCTTCTATTGCTTCAACGGCAAGCATAATATCCTCGGTAGGCATATCACTTCCTCTTACACGCATCACTATAAGGTAAAGAAGCTTCATAAAAAGCTCCATGGATTTGAGATGCGAACCTACTGCACTTTCGGTAACAATTGATACCATTTCGAAAAAAATCTGTTTATAGCTTCCACTGTCATTAAAAAGAAGTGTCAGATCATCAAACAGGTTCAGATTTCTTCCGTCGGGGCATTCGAGAATAAACTCGACTGAATAGTAATAGCCATCCTGACTGTCCGTCCATGCAGACGAATATTCTATATCATAGGGAAGAAACATTATGTCTCCACTGTTCATTGTAAGCTTCTTGCCTGTATGACTGACAAAATCTATACTGCCATTTACAAGATAAAAAAACCTGCTCCACTTTCGAAGCCCCTTACGGCAATGGAAGTCGGAGGGAGTGTCTCTGCCGTCCTTTGCTGTACAATGACGCACAATAAAATGATTGTTTAGTATAAATGAAATATTATTATTTTCCATGATTACCGCCATTTACATTATAAAATGTGATTGTATAATACAACAGAATGAATGTTTTGTCAATTCCATTTTCAAAAATCAGCAGTATAATATAGTCAAAGGAGAATCGGGCATGAATTCAATTGGACTGGCTTTGGCACTTTTGTGTAACACATCCCTTGCTGTAATCGACAAAACAACAGGACGTATTATAAAAAGCAGTGAAACCGTTTTACCTTTTTCGTTTTTCAAGACACTGCTTTGCTCTGTATTCGCCGTTTTACTGTTGCTCTTTGGTAAGCATCACATTTCATTATGCGGGGTGGCAATATCATTATTTGCAGGTCTGTTCCATGCCTTAAGCGTGGTATTGATAATGCACTGCCTCAGGTCAAATCCTGCGGTTTACGTAAATCTGTTTATGGCGTCAGGTATTCTGCTTCCCACCTGCTTTGATTGGGTGTTTGTATACGGAAGAGTAAATTTGACCGAGCTATTGCTTCTTGTGTGTATTATACTTTCACTGTCAATGGTACTGAATTTAAAAAAAGACAAAAGTAATGCAGGCATTCTTACCGTAATGTTTTTGTGTTATGGTATGCTGATGGTAATGCAAGGCACATTCCCAAAGATATGCGAGAACGAAAGCAAAGCACTGTTTTCAGCTGTAATGTACGGTTCATCAGCGTTTATGCTTGGAGCAATCTGCCTATTTAAGAAGGCGAACTTTAGATTCGAAAACAGGCTGAAAGCTTTTGGTTCTTTGGCTGCTGTACTAAATCTTGCTGTAAATCTTCTACTGACCATACTGTCTGCCGCTCTGCCGTCATCGGCAATTTTCCCAACAGTGCACGGCTTGAAGCTGGTAGCAATAACCCTTCTGTCGCCATTGCTTTGGAAAGAAAAATTGACTGCAAAGCAGATAGTCGGATCGCTTTTAGCTATAATATTCATATGTGTAATAGGAGCATAAAAAATGAAAGACGTAATACTTACCACCGACCTTTACCACAAGCACGCTGATCCTAATGACCACTGGAATCTGGCATCTATGTACTCTTTAGCATATCAGGGATTTATACGGTTTGCAGGTATTATGTGCGACGATGACCGTACCATTGCTGAGGACGGCTCGTTTCTCCATTTTGGAGATCCGTCCGTTCAATCTGTGGCACAGCTTAACTACATCACAGGTATGGCTGTGCCGGTAGGCATCGGCTCACGCCGTCCAATAAAGAAAAAAGAAGACCTTGACGACGTACTGAAGGCAGGAGACAGAATATCATCCGTTACACTACTGCTCGACACTTTACAACGAAGCCAGTCGAGTGTAGATATACATATGTGCGGTTCATGCAAGGACGTGCTCATTGCATACAAATACGCACCCGAGTTATTTGAAAAAAAGTGTGACTCAATTTATCTCAATGCAGGAACATACGTCAAGCAAGATCCGATTGAGTACAACGTATCCCTTGAGCCTTATGCTTATTCTCAAATCTTTAAAATACCTTGCAATATTTGTTGGGGACCGTGCTTCGATGAGCTTCGTCATCCCTTCATACCGTCACAGCGTGCCACTTTTTACAGAATAAATCAAGATGAAATACTCCCATATATGTCCAACAGTATAAAAAAATATTTCACCTATATGTACGGAATAGTCTTTGACAAAAACTGGCTTACATACCTTCGAGAGCCCCTTGAAGAGAACTTCTTTAGTAAGTGGGAGGATGAATGGTCGGGCTTCAAGCGTCAGATGTGGAGTACTCCGGGATTTCTGCTTTCCGCAGGAAAGGAAGTTACTCCGGACGGCAGAATAGTTGACTTGGGAACGGAAGAAGCGCTGTATTCCTACAAGCCAATACACGTCAAGGTAGACGAAAACGGTTACACAGAATGGGAAGATGCTGAAGAATCCAACGTAAAGATGTTCCAAAGCATCGACGCTCAATTATATTACGACAAAATGCCTGCCGTTATACAAAAGCTATTTAAGGCTCTGCCATAAAACGTCAAGGGTCAGTTAAACGCAAATTCATATAAAAAAGCGGTCAGCGACCGCCGGCAAATCTCGCCTACCGTAACCATTAGGTATATCCCTACAATGCGAAACGGCGAGGCTGTTTTAATGCAATTTCCTAGTATATAAAAAAGCGGCTAGCAGCCGCTGGCAATGCTCGCCTATTGCAACCAGTATATATTCCCAATCAAAGCCAAACGGCGAGATTGATTTAATGCAATTTCCCGGTATATAAAAATTGAGAGAGTGCTCTACACTCTCTCAAATCTTTTTGCGTATTTACATTTTTTGCAAAGCTCTTCTGTGGCACGTCTATTGGAAAACCCATTATATATTGCCCTTGCGCGCTCAGAATCAAGAATTTCGCCAAGTGACTCGTTATAGACGTTGCCAAGAGGTATATCCCCCTCCGCATCAAGACAGCAAGGCACCACCGTTCCGTCGGACAGTATTCCGATTTGGTCACGAAGACCGTAGCAAAAAAGCTCGTTGCCGTTATCCTCGGCATTGATATCAGGCCATTCAAAGCGATTGGCATAGTGGAGAAAAACATTTTGGGTAAGTGTGAATGAGTTGTCTCTTCCCTCACGCCACGGCTTTGAGAATGCCTGTTCAAGAGCATTTTCAACAAACTCGTTGGAAGCGTCGGCGGTTAAATTCCATAGTCGCAGTGATACCAGAACACCTTTTTGGGCTGCTAATTTTGAAAAAGCAATAACCCTATTAAGATATACTTTTCTTTCGGCAGCGCTTTCGTTTTCGAGGCTGTGAAGCGATATCTGTATTTTATAAACTCCACTGTCTACAAGAGCTTGAGAAAGTAACGTACCGTTGGTAGTTACGGTTACCTTGAAGCCTTTTTCGGCAGCTTTTTCAATAAAAGCCATAACGTCGGGATGACAAAGCGGTTCACCCAAAACGTGCAGGTATATATACTCCGTAACCCCTCGAAGCTCCGACAGTACCCTGTTGAATTCATCCGCAGACATATACCTTGGCAATCTTTTTGTTCCGTGGCAAAAGGAACAGTTTTTATTGCATACGTTGGTTATCTCAACGTATGCTTTTTTTAACTTTCTCATTTAACTACACTAAAACGGTACTCTGTGAAGTGTCGATAAACGTCACCTTTTTTCAACACTGTTGTGGGGAAATGCTCAAAATTGGGGCTGGCAGGATAATGCTGAGTCTCAAGGCAAAGTGCTGATTGCTTGGGATTCTTCTTACCATCCTCTGCGGCTGGCACGTCCTTTACGTTCTTGACGTAGAGCTGAACTGCAGGCTCACTCGTGAACGCTTCAAGCTTTATTCCCGTGTCATCAGAATAAACTGTTGCAAAGAGGCGGTTTGCCTCTCCGTCGGGGAAAATAAAGTTGTGGTCGTAGGTACCCGTTACCACCATCTGAGGATGTGTGCTTGCAAGTCCGTCGCCAACAATGATGCCTTCTCTCAGGTCGAAGGGTGTGCCGTCCACAGAGAGTATCTCGCCAGTGGGTATGACCTCCTCGGTCACGGGTGTAAAGCGGTCGGCAATCATCTGCAGATGAAGGTCTTGAACTCCTCTGCCGTTCTGTCCGTTCAGGTTAAAGTATGAGTGATTGGTAAGATTTATCACCGTATCCTCGTCTGTGGTGGCAACGTAGTCTATCTCAAGACCGTTTTTATTGTTAAGGGTATATTTTACCGTTATATCAAGCGTTCCGGGATACCCCTCCTCTTCGGGCGGGCTAACCAGTTGCATCACTACCGAGTCACCTTCAATGCGTGAATCAAGCACACGCTTTGAAAACGTGCCATGGAGATGATTCCTTCCGTTGTTTGGAGTAAGGTGATATGTTTTGCCGTTGAGAGTAAACTCGGAATTTATTATTCTGTTACCGAATCTACCCACAAATGCGCCGTAATATCCGCTTCCTTTTTCATATCCTTCAACGTCATCCCAGCCCAATACAACGTCCTGGACAACGCCGTTTTTGTCGGCAAGTCTTATGCATCTTACCGCACCGCCGTAGTTAATGATATCTACCTCGACTGTGCCGTTTGTCAGGGTGTATTCCTTTACCTCATCACCCTTGGAGGTCGTTCCGAAAACCTTTTGTGTAATCATTTTATTTCTCCATTTTATATTCTTTTACCGTTTTTGCTATACGGTTGTAGTCATTTGTAAGTATCGTATCTATTCCCATTTCAAGAAACTCTCTTGTTTCCTCGGGCGTATCCGACCAGAAAACGTTGCATATTATACCGTTTTCATGAGCTTTGTCAATCATTGTCTTATCAAAATACGGTTTGAAAAGCTGAACCCTTGAACAGCCCTCCCTCAATGCAAAATCGACAATTCCCCAAGGCTCGTCTCCCGCACCTGCACAAAGAGGAATATCCGGTGCAAGTGCTCTGCACTGACGTGCAAGACACTCATTGTTGGATATCATAAAGTAAACGTACTTGCGGCAATCGTATTTATTTATAAGACCGATAATCTTTTTAAGTGCACTCTCGCTGTAGTCCTTATGATTCTCACGGAATTTTATATGTACATTCATTACTGTATGGCAAGAGAATTTCTTGAGTATCTCTTCAAAAGTCGGTATCTGTAAGCCTTCAAATTCAGAACTGTATTTGAAACCGAAATCAAGAGACTTGAGCTCGGCTAAAGTATGCTCCCACACCTTTCCGTGACCGTTTGAAACCCGTTCCAGATCGGAATCGTGAATAGAAACTATCTCGCCGTCTGCCGTCTCCCACAGGTCAAACTCTATTTCCTCTGCGCCCATAGCAACTGCCGCACCAAATGCGGGAAGACTGTTTTCGGGGGCAATGGTATTAAAGCCGCGGTGAGCACATACTCTGGGATATTTCATTCTGCTGTCGTTACGGACTATGGCTGAACCTCCGGGACGGTATTTCCAAGGACGTCTGCCTATTTCAATGTACTCATAATGCGATGAAGGGGGATTACCAAAGCCGGCAGGCTTATAATACTTGTCCTTTATATCTATTTCCACGCATTCAACACCTGTTCGGCTCTTCATATTGAGAAGTATTTCACCTCTTGGCGAAACCACCATACTGCCGCCTCCTATATCCGAGCTCTCATCCATTGATACGGACGAGCGTAGAACGTAGGCATTAGTGTTATACGCAAGAAACTGTGACATTATTTCAAGGGCAAGATGCGTATCACTTCTTTGATGAGAACAACCGATAACCGCATCCAGATTATATCTTGCTATATTGGCAAAGGCTTCATAAAAATAAAAATCATAGCACACAAGAAACCCAAAGCGCATTCCCTCTATTTCCACCACGGTAGGCTCTGAAAATTCAAAGGAATAGTCACTGTCCAGCTTGATTTTATCCACCTCGCTCATAACAAGATGCTGTTTGTAATACTTACCA
>JAZSDT010000142.1:0-7321 GCA_045531285.1 Eubacteriales bacterium | reverse complement strand
ACTCGCGTATTTTACAAGCCGCTTCCTTTCCTGCACCCATGGCAAGAATAACGGTAGCCGCACCTGTTACGGCATCACCGCCTGCAAATACACCCTCTCGGGTAGTGGTTATTCCGTCGCTTGTCACCAGACAGCCTCTGTTATTGGTATCAAGGCCGGGTGTTGTGTCGTGTATCAATGGGTTGGGAGTTGTTCCCAACGCCATAATAACGGTGTCCACCTCAAGCTCGAACTCGGAGTTTTCCACTCTTACGGGTCTGCGTCTTCCCGACGCGTCGGGTTCGCCAAGCTCCGTTCTGTAGCAAAGCATTGATTTTACCTTGCCCGTCTCGTCGCCTATTATCTTTTCAGGGGACGTAAGAAGTCGGAATATTACTCCCTCCTCCTTGGCGTGCTCCACCTCTTCGGCACGGGCAGGTATCTCGTCCTCACCTCTTCGGTAAACGATGCTGACCTCCTCCGCACCAAGTCTTACGGCACATCTTGCCGCATCCATTGCAACGTTTCCTGCACCCACAACAGCAACCTTGCGGCTCTTCACCGCAGGAGTATCGTGGTCGTCACGGTACGCCTTCATAAGATTTGTTCTTGTCAGATACTCGTTAGCCGACAGCACTCCCACAAGAGACTCGCCCTCTATATTCATAAACATGGGAAGTCCTGCGCCCGAGCCAATAAACACTGCCGAGTATCCCATTTCAAAAAGCTCGTCAACAGTGAGCGTTCTTCCCACCACGGTGTTTGTCTCCAGCCTTGCACCTCTTGCAATAAGGGCATCTACCGTTTCGGCAACTATTGCCTTGGGCAAACGAAACTCGGGAATTCCGTAAACAAGGACACCTCCTGCCTTGTGGAAGGCTTCAAACAGAGTTACCTCAAAACCGTAATTCAAAAGCTCTCCCGCACAGGAAAGACCTGCAGGACCTGTTCCTATAACGGCTATTTTCTTGTTGTTTGAAGGCTTCTTTTCAAGAGATGCCTTTGCTCTCATATAATCGGACACAAAGCGCTCCAATCTGCCTATTCCCACGCTCTCGCCCTTTATTCCTCTGACACATTTGCCCTCGCACTGTCTTTCCTGCGGGCAAACTCGTCCGCTGACAGCCGACAGACAGTTGTCACGCTGAATTATATTGTACGCTTCTTCAAAATCGCCCTCAGCCACCTTTGCAATAAAGGCAGGAATATCGATTCCTACGGGACATCCCGAACGGCAGGGAGCGTTCTTACAGCCAAGGCATCTTTTTGCCTCGTTTATAGCATCCTCGGGAGAATAGCCCAGTGCTACCTCCTCGAAGGTTGTACGCCTCTTTTCAATAGAAAGAAGGGGCATGGGTGTTTTTTCTTTTTGCATATTCGGCATTACTGTCCCTCCTATCTGTCAGTTCTTCCTATACGGCATTTATGTTCTTCAACAGCCTTCTTCTCGGCATCGACATAGGCTCTGTTTCGGCTCATAAGGTTGTCAAAATCCACCTTGTGACCGTCGAAGTCAGGTCCGTCAACACAGGCAAAGCGCACCTTACCGTCAACGATTACACGGCAACAGCCGCACATTCCCGTTCCGTCTATCATAATGGGGTTAAGGCTGACGATTATGGGCATATCCATCTCGGCGGCAACCTTCTCCACAAACTTCATCATAATAACGGGACCTATGGCAATAACAAGGTCGTACTTCTGCTGCGAAGCAAGAGCGTGAAGCTTGTCGGTAACAAGTCCCTTGTCACCGTACGAGCCGTCGTCAGTGGTTATGTAAAGGTTGTTTGAAGCCGCCTTCATCTCGTCCTCAAGAATAATAAGGTCACGGTTCTTGAAGCCTGCAATTATATCTACCTCCACACCCGATTTAAACAGGTGCTTTGCCTGAGGATATGCAATGGCACAGCCAAGACCTCCTCCGACTACGGCAACACGCTTGACGTCGCCAAACTCCGTGGGCTTACCCAGAGGACCTGCAAATTCTGCAATATAGTCACCCTCGTTCTTTTGGGCAAGCTTCATTGTGGTTGCGCCCACTATCTGAAATATTACAGTAACAGTACCCTTTTCACTGTCAAAATCTGCAACTGTAAAGGGGACTCTCTCACCTGTCTCGTCCACCATCAGAATGATGAACTGACCCGGCTCTATCCTCCTTGCAACAAGGGGTGCTTCCACTGTTATTTTTACAACCGTGGGATTTAATTCTGTTTTTTCAATAATCTTATACATACTTACAAAGTTTCCATTTTAGTTAGTTTTATTTTCTTTGGCTCAAGAGACATCTTGAGTGGGTCAAAAACAAAGCGACGGCAACGATAGTCCATTGACACAACACCCTTGTACTTGCAAAGGGTACTCTCGCTGTCAATGAGTCTTTGCCCGTTCTCGCAATAGGCACACGCCTTTTCGGGAATATCGCGCTTTTTCATAGGAACAGCTCCTTTCTGTACAATTATAAAGCCAAAGAGGTGTTTTGGCAAGGACTTTGAGAAAATTTATATATTTTTTTGCACAATTTCAAAGAGCAGCAACAAAACGCAGGAAACTGCTTTGGCAACAAAATAGGCATCAATTTCAACGTCGCCGGCCTCCGAGCGTATCTGAGACGCCGCAGACAGTCCGCACCATCCAAGAGCTGCCGAAATAAGCAGACCGTTGCCCTTTGCAAAAATTACACCGCTCCCCATTTCAAAAAATGCAGCGCTTATTTGTTCGGCTTTTGGAAAAACGGAAGCTATAAGGCATATAACCGCCGAAAAAAACACTATACTTGCCGAAACGGTTATAGCCGACGAGGCAGAAGAGGTTATGGCTGTGGAAAAGGTCATTTTCATCTGCTTACAGGTGCCGCGGCTTTTCTCTGACCTGAACAGCGATGATGCAACGTAAGCCGATAAAAGCAGTATTACGTACCGAAAAATGCCCTGTCTCAGACCGTCGGAAGCCACGAGTATCACAAAGGCAGGACTTGGAACAGAAGAAAGAGCCAACGCCTTTTTCGCCTCCTGACCGTTTATCTCGCCGGCGGCTCTCAGCCTTTGTATCTCTCTTGCCGAGGCAGGAAGCCCCGACAAAAGCCCCGTCAGGATGCACGGCAAAAGAGAATCCGACAGCTTCAGCCTTTTCCACACTCCAAGCCTTGTCAGTCTCCCCGTAACCCATAGCATAGCCTTGGAGTAAGCAATCAGTCTTGACAGTACCATCATTGGAAAAAGTGATTTTATCACCACGTTTTTCAATGCACTGCACGCAAGGTCGGCAGCCTGAGCGGAGGCTTCGGGACGGATAATAAACAGAATTGCGGTAACAATATAAAGTATTTCCAATACGTCATCTCCTTTTTTGAATTATATTTTTGCACTTTTACACATATGATTTCAAGAGGTGAAATAATGGAAGTATTTGCAGATTTTTTGCATCCCTACATACTTATCGGAGCCGACGGAATACTCATAGACGGAATAAAGAAAGTATGCAAGTGGAACGATGATACAATAGAAGCATTGACGCATAACACGTTGGTAACAGTTAAAGGAAAAAAGCTAAAAATGGAATATAAAACGCAGGACTCCCTGCTGGTCAGCGGGAGAGTGGCATCCGTGGAATTCGGGAAGGTGAAAAAATGAAGCTTCTGTCTGTACGCTACAGGGTAAAAACTCCCTGCCCCGAAAAAACACTGTCATCACTTATTAGCACCGATATCCCTTTTTCAAGTCCTACACGTGAGGGGGACGGCTTTTCCTTCACGTCGTCACTGTCGTCAAAAAAAGCAGTGCTTCAATGGAGCCGTGAAGCCAATTGCACAGTTTCAGGCACGTACGATGGCATTATTGCCCCTATATTGAAGCTGAAACACCGTCCGGGCATAATTTTTGGTACAGTTTTATCACTTTTTTTAATTTACCTATCGACTTTTTATGTATGGAGTGTTAGAATAGAGGGGAACGGTAACCTTGATAAAAGAGAAATAATACAGCTTTTGAAGGAATGCGGATTTGGTGAGGGCACAAGAAAAAGCTCCGTTGACGTCAACGAAATACAGAACACGGCGCTTGCTCGCTGTCACGAGCTTTCCTTTTTGTCCATAAACGTTCACGGACTGGTTGCCGACGTGGAGGTACACGAAAGAATCACATCCCCCAAGGCAGTTGACGAAAAAGCCCCCTACAACCTTGTGGCAGACTACGACGGCGTGGTAGTTTCGTCCGTGGTGCTTGACGGAATGAGTCTTTTCAAAACAGGGGACACTGTATTCAAGGGACAGCTTCTTGTAAGCGGTCTGGTGGACAGTACCTCGGGTGTGACAAATATCCGCCATGCAAGAGGCAAGGTCTATGCCCGTACCGTTCGCACGCTGACCTTTACTGTACCATACGAGGTCACCGAAAGACTTTACGTGGGCGAAGAGGTGCACAACGGCATACGTATCTTGGGACACAGCCTTTACCAAAAGCCCAAAAACCAAAACACCGACTTTGAAACAACACTGACCGAACGGGAAGTAAGGCTGTTTGGTCTTCTTTTGCCCATAACAAAAGAGATACGGTGTACAAAATATTTCGAGACAAAAACCGTACTTCTTTCGCCAAAAGAGGCAGAGCAAAGGGCTTATGAGGAATACGAGAGCTATATCTCAACAGAGCTTGATTCGGCAACTGTAGTTGACGAGGTGTTCAAGGTCATCGAAAATGAAGCTGCTCTGATTCTGACAGCCGAGGTAACGGCAATAGAAAATATAGCAACAGAAAAGAAAATAGAAATAACGGAGTAATATCAATGGCAAATGAAATTTCAATTTTTTGCGACAATATCGACGTAGTATCCAGAATATTCGGAGTTGGAGACCTACACGCAAGCACAATAGAAAAAGAGCTGGATGTGGTTCTTGTAAACAGAGATCTGGAAATAAAGATATCGGGAGGCGACGCGCACAACGTACAGATGTGTGCCGAGCTGATACGCCATCTTGCCAAGACCGCCGAAATGTGCGAGGACCTGAGTGCGCAGACGGTGAGCTATGCTGTAGCAATGTGTCTTGAGGGCAAGCTTGGAGAAATTGCCGAGATCAACAGCGAGTGCATCTGCATTACTCCCAAGGGCAAGCCCATCAAGGCAAAAACAGTGGGACAAAAAAACTACGTAAAGGCTATACAGGACAACACCATTTCCTTCGGTGTAGGACCTGCAGGTACGGGTAAAACCTATCTTGCGGTTGCAATGGCGGTGACGGCATTGAGAAAGCGGGAGGTCAACAGAATAATACTTACACGTCCTGCCGTTGAAGCAGGCGAAAAGTTAGGCTTCCTTCCCGGCGACCTTCAAACAAAAATAGACCCCTATCTCCGTCCCCTTTACGACGCTATGTATGAAATGCTTGGTATGGAAAGCTTTCAGCGTCATATGGAAAAAGGCACCATAGAAATAGCGCCTCTTGCCTATATGAGAGGACGTACTCTCGATGATTCCTTTATTATCCTTGACGAATCGCAAAACACCACTCCCGAGCAAATGAAGATGTTTCTCACACGTCTGGGCTTTAACTCAAAGGCAGTTATAACAGGTGACATCACCCAGATCGACCTGCCCGACGGAAAGACCTCGGGACTCAAGCAAGCACTTAACGTAATATCGGGAATTGAAGGTATTTCGGTAACCTACCTGACTTCACGTGACGTTGTGCGCCACAGCCTTGTCACAAAAATTATTGAGGCTTACGACAAATTTGATAAAGAAAAGAATAAGTTTAAAAAAGTATAATACTATGAAAAAGCTGTTTATTATATTTCTTATTACTGCTTCCTGTCTGTCTCTTTGCTATTGCGCCAAAAAACCAACCGTAACTCCCAATGAGCCCGAAGTAGTCACTCCCGATGAGCCTGAGGTGGAAGAGCCCGAAAAAGACGTGATAATGCTCCCCGAGGCTGATGAAAATACAAAATATATCACCATCGAATTTCCCGAGGACTTCCCCGAAGAGCCTTACACCGAGCCAAACCTTGTTTCTCCCGAGGATTTTGACTGGGGGGAGTATGTGCCGTTTGTAAAGTATTATGATCATATCAATTCGTTAAGAAATGAACCTTTATTCAATTATGCTTTTTTGGGTGAAAACATCGGCAGTTTGGAAGATGGTTGGAAACTTTATGACAAATTTAACACAATATTTGAAACTTTTTTTGAAATAGGCACAAATAGCTTTGACGCTGAAAATGTATCTGACTTTGAGTATATAGAATATTCAAAGCATTTTTCAAATGGCAGAGTAACAAGTATGTCGGAAGATATTGACAGAGTAAATATTTTTTATTCAAAATTTATGGGGTCGGAGACTGTTACAGACTTACAATTCAGTAATTGGAAGTCATATTATACTGTCTACAAAAATGGCACTCCTACTTTTTCTTATGAGTCTCCCGAATATATATTAGGCAGCCCAATATCACCCGAAGCCATAGAAGTGGAATTTTTTAGTACAAATTTTAAAGAAAACGTTTCATATGCCACAAAGTTACAAAACTGTGAATGCGTATATCTGTCAGATGATTATGCTGTTTTTGAAAATGCTCTTGACAAACATTACTACATATACTCCTTGAAAGACAACAAAATGCTATACGACATAGAATATCCGTCTGACACGTACATGTATTCTTTTACAGAAAACCGAATTCTATATGAATTAGATGAACCATATTACTCCGATGACACCGATATTGTCCGAATTCATCAAAGCCTTCATATCGAAGACATAATAGAAGGCAAGTATATTTTGTTTACAGCTAAAAAACTGTATTCGAAATACAAATTCTATAATTATTCTGAAGATTACTATTCGAAAACATATTTGTATAACGTAGAAAAAAACGAATTGATTTTCCTTGAAGACTATGCTTTTACGCCTAAAATGTCTTCAGACGGGAAGCTATTGGCATATACAAACAGCAATCATGAGCATACTCTTGACGAACAGCCCCAAGGTTTTTACGTAAGAAATCTTTCTGACGGAACTACTGTTTTTTATCCTACACCGTTTGATGACGGAAGCGTATGGTTTAGAGTGACCGAAGTGAAAGGCTTTGTAAAAAAAGAAGCTCTTTATAATCTGATACAATTAAAGTGAAAAAGCGGCTAGCAGCCGCTGGCAATGCTCGCCTATCCCAAGCTTTGCATACGTTCAAAAAAGTGAAACGGCGAGGGCGTAATAATCGAGAAATTTCCTATAAAGTGAAAAAGCGGTCAGCGACCGCCGGCAATGCTCGCCTATCCCAAGCTTTGCATACGTTCAAAAAAGTGAAACGGCGAGGGCGTAATAATCGAGAAATTTCCTATAAAGTGA
>JAZSDT010000058.1:0-22087 GCA_045531285.1 Eubacteriales bacterium | reverse complement strand
CAGGTGGAGGAAAACTTACTTTGGTAAGTTGACGAAGACCTGTTTGCAGTTGACAAAGTATTGCACGAAATTTTTAAGGAATCAAGGCGTCGCGTACTTAAAAGTACAGCAGTCCGAGCAACCCGCGAAGAAAATGAAATTTTTAAAAAAGGAAGAAAACCGAAGGTTTTCAACAATAAAAAAGGATATAACACCGAAGAGATGTGTTCGCACGACATAAGACTCGTGAGATATGGTAATAAGTCATATTAACTTTTCATTTTCGGTTTACACCCAAAAGAACCACCGTGAGATAACATAAGGAGAGAAAGACATTATGCATGATATAATTGTAATAGGCGCCGGCCCCGCAGGTCTTACGGCAGCAGTCTACGGACTGAGAGCCGGAAAAACTGTGCTCATACTTGAAAAGGGTGCTTTCGGCGGTCAGGTAACCTTCAGCCCCAAAATTGAAAACTACCCGGGTATGACACAGGTTTCGGGTAACGAGCTTGCCGACAAAATGGTTGAACAGGCTTTGTTCCAGGGAGCCGACGTTGAAGTTGAGGAAGTATACGAAATAAAGAACGGCGACGGCTGTAAAACCGTTGTTACAGACATGGGAGAGCATCAGGCAAAGGCAGTTATTATAGCCACGGGTGCACAACATCGCAGACTTGGAGTTGAGGGCGAAGAAAAGTTTATCGGCGAGGGTATCTCCTTCTGTGCCGTTTGCGACGGTGCGTTTTACACCGACAAGGAAGTAGTTGTTATCGGAGGCGGCAACAGTGCACTTCAGGAAGCTCTTTCACTGTCAGAAATATGTAAAAAAGTCACAATAGTTCAAAACCTTGCATTTCTCACAGGCGAAGGCAGACTCGCAGAGCTCGTGGAAAAGAAGGACAATATAGAAATAATTCTTTCTCATACCGTTGAAAAAGTGCTTGGAGAAGACAGCTTTGAGGGCATTGTGATCAAGGGTGAAGCAGGAGAGCGCGTGCTCAAAGCAGACGGAATGTTCGTTGCCATCGGACTTTCTCCGGCAACAAAACAATTTGAAAACGTAACGGCTCTTGATAAATGGGGATACATAGTTTCAGATGAGAGCTGTATAACCGATACCGAGGGCGTTTTCGTGGCAGGTGACTGCCGAACAAAACAAATCCGTCAGATTTCCACGGCGGCATCCGACGGAGCTGTTGCGGCATTGGCGGCAGTAAAGTATATCGAAAGCAAGTAAATTACGGGGACGTTAGAAACTCGATAAGAGTTTTTAACGTCCCTGTTTTAGTGTATTTTTTCAACACTATTTGACACAGCCGTTATTTTATGATATACTGTAAAATTGAAAGCGAGGGACTGACATGGCAGAGAAAAAGGACAATGGTATAAGACTTATTGCTTCCAACAAAAAGGCATATCACGACTATTTTGTTGAGGAGAAATACGAGGCAGGAATTCAACTTGTGGGCACCGAGGTCAAGGCATTGCGTATGGGACAGGTGAACCTCAAGGACTCCTGGTGCTCGGTGGACGGCGGAGAGCTGTTCGTTTACGGTATGCACATCAGCCCCTATGAAAAAGGCAATATATTCAACCGTGACCCCTTGCGTCCAAGAAAGCTTCTTATGCACAAAAAAGAAATAATGAAGCTTTTCGGACTGGTTGGCAGAGAAGGATACAGCATTATTCCCTTGCAAATATATTTCAGCAAGTCGAGAGCAAAGCTGGAAATAGGGCTTTGTAAGGGTAAAAAGCTTTATGACAAGCGTGATTCGGCGGCGGCAAAGGATATGGACCGCCAGAGCATGAGAAACGTTAAGCTGTCGGGAAGGCTTGACGACTGACAATCAGCCGCCATCCAATCCATACACCTACTCAAACAAAGCAAAACGGCTAAATTGGTTTAGAGGGATTTCCTAATATGATGACAAAAAGACTTGATAAAATAAACGAAGATATATCAATATACCAATATACCGACGGCTTTTCTTATGGGACTGATGCAGTACTTCTTTCGGCTTTCGTAAAGATAAAAAAAGGTGCAATAGGCGTTGAATTCGGTACGGGTACAGGTATAATCCCAATACTTGTGAATTACAGAAAAAAGCCGGGTAAAATATTTGCTTTTGAAATACAACAAGATTACGCAGAGCTTGCGCGCGAGAACGTAGAGCTTTGCAAAATGTCGGATACAATAGAGATAGTCCACGACGATTTGAATAATATCACCCCCTACTACTTTAGAGAAAAAGGTGTGGAAAGCGTCGATTTTGTTTTTACAAATCCTCCTTATATGAAAATGACCTCGGGGTATCTCAACGAAAGCGAAAGAAAGCTGACCGCAAGGCACGAATTGAAATGCGATATCAATGACGTTTGTCAAGCAGCATCAAAAATACTGAAAAACGGCGGAGACTTTTTTGTAATCTACCGACCCGACAGGCTGTGCGACCTGCTGGTTGCAATGCGTGAAGCAGGTATAGAGCCCAAGGAATTGACAGAAGTGGTTTCACATATGGGCGAAGCGCCCACGCTCATACTTGTTAAGGGCAGAAAAGCCGCTTTGCCATCAATGAAAATCAGTGCGCCGTTTGTCATATACGAAAAAAACGAGTACAGTCAAAGAATGAAAACAGTTTACGAGGAAGGCAGTATAGATTAAACCAAAGGTTTATTAACTGCTTTTGGGGGATAAAGATGTCTAACGAAATAATTAAGGGTGTGCTTTACGTTGTGGCAACGCCTATTGGAAACCTCAGCGACCTGTCCGAAAGAGCAAAAAAGGTACTTTCCGAGGTGGATTTCATTGCCGCAGAGGACACAAGAGTGACAGGCAAGCTCCTTATGTGTATCGGCACAAAAAAGCCGCTTATCAGCTATCACGAACACAACAAGCGTGAAAAAGGTGAGGAAATAATTGCCCGAATTAAAGCAGGTGAAGCCTGTGCTATAGTCAGCGATGCCGGCACTCCGGCAATTTCCGACCCCGGCGAAGATCTGGTAAGGCTTTGTGCCGAAGAAAATATTCCGGTTTACGCCATTCCCGGTCCATGTGCGGCAATATCCGCACTGTCAATATCCGCACTTCCCACAGGACGCTTTTCCTTTGAGGGTTTTCTTTCTACAAACAAGGGTGAGCGCAGACGTCATCTTGAAGAGGTAAAGTCGTCACCGTATACTTTGATATTTTACGAAGCGCCTCACAAACTGAGGGATACGCTTGCGGCTATGCTTGAGCATTTGGGAGACAGAAGAATATCTCTTGTGAGAGAGCTTACCAAGATAAATGAAGAGGTTTTCCGTACTACAATTTCGGGTGCTATATCACATTATGCCGAAAATAACCCAAAGGGCGAGTTTGTCCTTGTGGTTGAAGGAGCGAAAAAAGAAGACGAAATTCCTTTTTGGCAGGATATGACTGAAGCGGAACACGTGGAGTATTATATAAAGCAAGGGCTTGAAAAAATGGATGCAATCAAGGCCGCGGCAAAGGACAGAGGCGTAGCAAAAAACGTAATATATAAGAAAATTATATAAAAAGCACAAATAAAACAAGCTAATTTTTAACTTTTTTCAAATTTTCTCTTGACAAACGCTTATTGTGGTGTTAGAATAATATGCCGCATATTGTGGGTACATAATGCTTCAGGGCAACCCACCGTAGCGAGACGTAAATAGAAAGCGAGGTGCTTTTCGTGTTTGCAGTGATCAAGACAGGCGGAAAGCAGTACAAGGTTCAGGAAGGCGACATCATCTTCATCGAAAAGCTTGATGTTGAAGCAGGCAGCGAGATTACATTTGACGATGTTCTTGCACTTTCCGACGGTGACTCTTTTGTTGCCGGAACTCCCAATGTTGCAGGATGCACAGTTACCGCTACCGTTGTTAAGAACGGTAAGGGCAAGAAGATCCACATCTTGAAGTACAAGCCCAAGAAGGACTCCAAGAAGAAGATCGGTCACAGACAGCCCTACACAAAGGTACAGATTCAGAAGATTGCAAAGTAATGATCAAGGCTATATTTTATAAAACCGACAGCGTTTATACAGGTTTTTCCCTTTCGGGACACGCAATGTTCGAGCTTGAAGGTCCGGACGTTCTGTGTGCCGCAGTAAGCGGAATGACAAACCTGGTAATAAACACAATAACAGAGGTATTTAAAGCCGATTTCGCCGTTACTGTTGACGGGGACAAAGCGGTAATAGATGCCAACACCGAAAAGGTATCCATGTCCGCAGAATTTGCGGTATCAGGCGTTATTGAAGGTTTTATGTTACAGCTCAGCGATTTACAGGAGCAGTATCCCGACAATCTGGAAGTTGTGGTACAACAAAAAAATATCACGAAAGGAAATTAAAGTCATGTTAAGATTAAGCTTACAGTTTTTTGCACATAAAAAAGGTGTTGGTTCTACAAAGAACGGCCGTGATTCTGAGTCCAAGAGACTTGGTGCAAAGAAGGCTGACGGTCAGGCTTGCGTAGCAGGCAATATCCTTGTTCGTCAGAGAGGAACTCACATTCATCCCGGTGAAAATGTTGGCCGCGGATCAGATGATACGCTTTTCGCACTTACCGACGGTATCGTTAAATTCGAGCCTATGGCAGGCGGAAGAAAGAAAGTCAGTGTAAGATAAGTTCTTGGTTGGGGTTGCTTCTTAAAGCAACCCCTTTTTCTAACGTGCAGAGCTTCATGATGTGTTCGCACGGTCTGGGACTCGTGAGATATGGTAATAAACCATATTAACCTTTCATTTTCGGTTTACACCCAAAAATCACACCGTGAGATAACATAACAAAAGGGGGAATACTATGTTTATAGATAAAGTGGAAATATACGTCAAAGCCGGAAACGGCGGCGACGGTGCAGTTGCGTTTCACCGCGAAAAATACGTTGCCGAGGGCGGACCAAGCGGCGGCGACGGTGGAAATGGCGGAAGCATTATTTTCGAGGTAGACAAGGGAGAAACTACCCTGCTCCCCTTCCGTTACCACAGAAAATTCGTAGCTAAAAACGGAGAAAACGGCAAGGGAGAAAAATTCCACGGCAAGACAGCCGAGGACCTTATTCTCAAAGTCCCTCAGGGCACTCTTATCAAGGATGCCGAAAGCGGCAAAATTATGTATGATATGGGTGAGGACGGACGGTTTGTTGCGGCTAAGGGCGGAAGAGGCGGTTGGGGAAATACCCATTTTGCCACTCCCACAAGACAGATACCCAGATTTGCAAAGGGCGGTATCCAGGGGGAAGAGCGCACACTTGTCCTTGAGTTAAAAATGCTTGCCGACGTAGGACTTGTAGGATTTCCGAACGTAGGAAAATCTACTCTGCTTTCTATGGTTTCGGCAGCAAAGCCTAAGATAGCAAACTACCACTTCACTACCCTCTCCCCCATGCTTGGTGTAGTAAGTGTTGACACTCATAATTTCGTAATGGCAGACATTCCCGGTCTCATAGAGGGCGCTTCCGACGGCGCGGGGCTGGGACACGAATTTCTCAGACACGTTGACCGTTGCCGTCTGCTTCTTCACGTAGTTGACGCGGCATCAACAGAAGGACGCGACCCTATTGATGACATCGAGAAAATCAATGCGGAGCTTGAGCGATACAATCCCGAAATGGCTGCTCGTCCTCAGATACTTGTGGCAAACAAGTGCGACGTCGGTGTTGAGGACGAAACAAAGGCACGTCTTGAAGAGTATGCAAAAGAAAACAGTATGCCAATATTCTTCATCTCTGCCGCTACGCGCTCGGGAGTCAACGAGCTTCTTTATGAAGTGTCCAAGCTTCTTCTCACTCTTCCTGCACAGGTACGCTATGAGCCGGAATACGTAGAAGAGATAGAAGAGATTTCCGACGACAGAAGCTTTGAAGCGCATCGTGAAAACGGTGTATGGATAGTTGAAGCCGAATGGATAGAACGCCTTGTGGCAAACGTCAACTTCGAGGACAGAGAATCTCTTGCTTACTTCCACAAGGTGCTGAAGAAAGCTCGGGTTTTTGAAAAGCTTGAAGAAATGGGAGTTCAGGACGGAGACGAGGTTTCAATCTACGGATTCGATTTCGATTACGTAAAATAAGGCGGTCAGCGACCGTTGGCAATTCTCATCAATTCAAAAAATAAATGGAGTGTTTTTTAGCACTCCATTTATTTTTTGTCCTTTAGCTGTACAAAAATACCTGCCACAATAACGGCAAGTCCGCCAACCGACCATACGCTTATGGGCTCGTGAAGGAAAACCGAAGTCCAAATAAGAGACAAAAACGGCGTAATATATGCAAGGTTCGATATTTTGGCTGTATTGCCGTCCTCAAGTGCAATCTGCCACGAGGTAGTTGCAACACCGATAGAGAACATACCATTCCAACCAAGCCCAATTATCTCAAAGGCTCCAAGCTCAATAGGTTTTTTCGATACTATATTGATAATACCCGTCAGAATAAACGTAACAAAAAGCACCATCATCATAGAAAGACGTTTATCGTACTTATATTTCTGGTTCAAGGCTGTAAAAATGCCATACGAAACGGCACCTGCAACACAGAAAAGCGCCCCCATAAGAGTTTTTGCGTTAAAATTGGCTATATCTGCACCTGTCACAATTACAACGCCGAGGAAAGACATTCCGATTGCAATAAGCTTTCTGAAGGTCATTTTCTCTTTGAGGAGAATGCAGGCAAAAACCACGCTCATTATCGGCCAAAGATAATTAACGATAAAAGCCTGAGATGCAAGCATCATAGACGTACCTGTGTAAAAGAATACGTAATAAAGAAACATACCCGGCAGTCCGATAAGCACCATAGTTACGTAGTCCTTAACGCTGTGTTCCTTAAGCCTTTTTATATTTCCCGTAACGATATTAACAACAAGCAAAAACAGCGATGCAAACAGAGCGCTCGCACATAGCACCTGAAAGCTGTCCAGCTTGCCGAGAAGTATTTTTGAAATTGTGGGCATGGTAGACCACAGTATTATTGAAGTTGCTGCAAATAAATAGGATTTTTTCATAAGAATTATTACCTTCGTTTCTCTTCTCTTATAAACGGCTTATTTACCGTTGTATCAAGCAGGATTTCGTAGGTCTCGGGGCGTCGGAAGGCGTTGCCGTGCACCTCGGTGCTACGGTAATCTCGAAGCATCTCCATATCAACGTCCGCTACAAAAACACCCTCTCTTCCGTCCGTCTGTAAAAGACAGGTGTCCCTTGAGCCGTCAAGCTCGGGTAAATAAGCCACACCGTCAAAAAGACTTGAGCCTCCGTTACAGTCAGGAACAACGTCCGGGTAATTACAGGTAGCAATTGCCGTCATATTTTCATAAGCTCTGCCTCTTAGCTGTGACAGTCTGTTTATTTCCATCGGGCACGCATTGGGAACGAGTATCACTTCCGCACCCTTAAGCATAAGTATTCGTGCACTTTCGGGAAATTCCCTATCATAGCATATCATTGCTCCCACCTTTACGTTGCCGTCCCGTGTATCAAGCTCGGCAACATAAAAAGAATCTCCGGGAGTCAGATTTTTTTCTGTGCCGAAATCACAGGTATGTACCTTGGCATAAGTAAAAAGTCGGTTGCCAAAACGGTCGAACAAAACGAGACTGTTTCTGGGGCCGCCCTCCCATTTCTCCAAAAGCGTTATCCCGATTGCCATATCAAGCTCTTTTGCTAAAGAGCCAAAAGCATTGACAAATTCTCCCTGGGAGTCAATGGCTTCAGCCCTCCAGGACTCAACAGGACGATTGTAAATATTGTATCCGTTGCTCCACATTTCAGGAAAAAGTGCGATGTCCGCACCCATTTCCTTGGCTTTTCGGCAGTATTCAATTCCCTTTTTTAAGTTTCCCTCAAGAGTACCCGTGGGAGCTATCTGCAAAAATGCAATTCTCATTTGTTTCCTCAGCTCTTTTTTTACGTTCGTATTGGTTCATTTGCTACACAATTATAGTCTTTTAAATAGATTTTGTCAATAAACTATTGACAAAATCAAATCCAATATGTTACTGTAACGTTGTAGAACAGGAGGGAAACCATGTTATATTGCAGTTACGATAACAACAGCATAAGCTATGACCTTGAAAAAGGTCGATTCGAGATATCTATTAACGGTAAAAAGGCAATTACGGAAGCTTACTTCAAGGAGCTTATATTTAAGGAGAGCAAATTTACTCTTTCGGATTTCACGTCAAAGGAGCATTCCCAAAACACCTCTCTTGATTATCACACTCTCAGTATTACATATACGAAGCCCAACGGACCTATCGCCTACTTCACAGTAGCGTTCACCATTACACCAAAGGGTGTTCAGACACAGTTTTTCTGTGACCCCGAAGCGCGTCTGGTAGTTGGCGGTAAGGCAATATGGGGTGAGGACTGTTTCCCTATGTCCTCTACGGAAAACTCAAGTAATCTTCGTACGGCTCTCGGTCCTGCGGCAACAAACGCAGACAATATGCTTTTTGACAGAGCGACTGACTCCGGGCTGTCATTTACCGGAGCAGAGCGAATAAGACTCAGATACGATTGGGAAAGTGCGCTTTACAGCTTTACTGTTACAACAGGTATTCTGGCAGGAGAAAAGAAATTTCTCATTTCTGCGCAAGAGAATATTATGGCGACACAGTATGGTATAAAGTATTCTCCCATCAACAAAAAAAACACCTTTAAAAAAGCACCTTCTGGGTGGATGACCTGGTATTCGGTAGGCTTTAATGCCTGCGAGGACAACGTGCTGGAAAACACAAAATGGCAGAGTGAGAATCTGCTTGACTACGGCGCAGATGCAATCTGGATAGACTGGGAATGGTGCCATGCCGATTATGAAGGCAAGCGAGACGACGGCACCTCAGACCTTGCGCCAGACCCTCAAAAGTATCCCCACGGGCTGGGCTATAT
Organism: Eubacteriales bacterium; assembly: GCA_045531285.1. Lineage (GTDB taxonomy): Bacteria > Bacillota > Clostridia > Oscillospirales > SIG627 > RGIG6353. The sequence goes on along the minus strand of JAZSDT010000058.1, from coordinate 13,210 downwards.
TGCAAACAAAATAAAGGACTACGGATTTATTCCATGTCTGTGGATAGGGTATACCAACTGTCCCTCAAAAAATGATTACGTAAAGGCGAATCCCGATATAATTCTGGCTGAGCGCACAGGCTGGTGCGGTACTTATTACTATGATTTCAGCAACCCAAAATATCTAAATGAGTTTTTGCCCATGGCAATAAAGCAGGTTAAGGATTGGGGATATGAGGCGGTAAAATACGATACCCTCCACGACGGAATACTGCATCACGAGGAGTTCCACGACAAGATGTACAATCCCTTGCTCACCACCAAAGAAGCCTTTCGCAATATGGTGCAAAAAACACGCGACCTTGTGGGAGAGGACTTCTATATGCTGGCATGCTCTGCTTCGAGAGCGGGAGTTCTTTGGGCTTGTGATATCTTCGATGCCTCAAGAGTAGGCGGAGATATTTTCGAGTGGGAAGAGTTTATGAAACAGGGTATTATGAAAATAATGTACTATTACCCTCTTCACAACATAGTGCTTTACACCGACCCCGATAACGTTATTCTGAGTGAAAAATACAATACCTTCGACCAGGCGGCATCAAGAATATACTTCACCTCGTTGCTTGGACTCCCCATGACCTTGGGCGACGATCTGCCAAAGCTTCCCCCACAGCGTGCAGACCTTATTAAACACTGTCTTCCCGTTATGGACATACACCCTATGGACATCAAGCATCACACTCACGGCGAAGGTGTATTGACAGTACAGCTCAACGTAGAGCTTCCCTTTGAAGCGTACACTGTATTGGACCTGTTTAATATGGAGCAAACAGCTACCGAATATGAATTAAGACCGAAAAATGACCTGTATCTTGACAGTGGACTCTATCACATATACGATTATACAAAAAAGGAATATCTCGGCTATACTGGTGAAAAATTACGTGTTTCTCTCAATCCCTGCGAAAGCCGTATTTTCGCAATAAGAAAAAAGCTTGACCGTCCTCAGATAGTAAGCACCAGCCGTCACATAACACAAGGTGCAGCAGAAATAACAAGAATGAAATGGGAGGATAAAACACTTTCCTTTACGGCAAAGCTTGTAAAGGACGATCCTTATACCGTGACAGTATACGTTCCGGACACCTTCAAGCCAATCGGCATTCAAGCAGAAAATAATCTGTTGGTTTATACGGTCACTCCCGAAAAAACAGGGGAGCTTGACATCTCTTTTAAGTTTGAATAACACAAATAGCAGCCACTAGCAATGCTCGCCTTTCTTAACCTTTGAGCATAACCATACAATGCGAAACGGCTAGGTTAATTTAATGCAATTCCCCGGCATATAAAAAGCTGTTTAAAAGCTCGAATGGAGTTTTTAAACAGCTTTTTTGGTTTGTTTGGGTTCGTGATAAGCAGACTTACCCGCGGTCGCTGACCGCCTTATATTCCCAGACCGGCCAAGCGCATCACGGCAAGTATCTCTTGCTTTTGCTCGTTCGTATAATGCTTCATAGGATAGCTGGGATATCCTACGTCAAATCCCATTTTTTCAAGTATTACCTTAGTTGCGGGAATAACCTTGTAGTTAAGCAGAGGATAAATTATCTTAGCGGCACGTATCTGATATTCTCTGGCCTTTTCAATATTTCCCGCACGGAAATTATCCCACACTCCGCGAATCACGTCTATCATAAAATTGTAGGTTGTACCGATGCCTCCGTCTGCACCTGCGTTAAGTCCCATAAGAAGCATTTCGTCAGGGCCGTTGATAATATTCATCTCACCGTGTGTCATATCCTTAAGGAGCATCATCTGAAAATAGTCAGAGCTTGTCCACTTTATACCCGTAATGTTATCTACCTCAAAGGCACGTGCGGCAAACTTGGCATTTACAGTAAAGCCTGCGGCAGGGTTATAGTATATAATAAGGGGAATATGCACTGCATTGGCAAGTCCCTTGTAATAATTGTAAATATCGTCTTCGTCGTATGCGAAAAACAGAGGCGGAGTAGCTGAAATAGCGTCTGCTCCAACAAACTCGGCATGCTTTGCAAGCTCAAGCGCTTCATTGTAATCGGTGGATGCAATCTGTATTATCGAAGGCTTTCTGCCATTGAGTATCCTTATGCTTTCTTCTGCAAGAATACGTCTCTCCGAAGGTCTGATGGCAAGTCCTTCACCCGTTGCGCCTCCGATATAAAATCCGTCGGCTTTTTGATCAATAAGATGATTTATCAACTTTTCAAGAACCTCGACGTTGATTTTTTCATCCGACGTCAAGGGGGTCACAAGAGCAGGCATTATGCCTGTGAATTTTTGATAGCTCATTTTTCAAATCTCCATTTCTGCTGTAATATAGTTGCGGGCTGTCCCGATGCCTTGTGAGCATAAAAAACAGTCATAATACTGCCGTCCTCAAGCTCAACGCTTGACGGATAACCAAGGTCAAGATTCACACCGTTTACGTAAACGTCGTGATCGGTGTCCCAGGTCTTGCCGTCGTCATAGCTGAACATTGCCTTGACTCCAAAGGGTGCAAGTCTGTAGCCGTATACCGAAATGAGCACGCCTGATGAATGCTTCAAAAGATGTGCAGGCGCTCCCCCTTCAACAGCTAGCAGCATTACGGGCTCAGACCACGTTCTGCCATAGTCCTCGGACACCGACTGGTATGTAGTAAACACGTTATTTCCGTCAATATCGGGGCCGCATACTCTGATATGGCATATTATCTTTCCGTTTCCAAGGCATATTGCGTGAGGCTCGCATGGAAAAGCATCGCCTTGGTTCTTTACCTGAGGTATGTCTCCCACCTTTTTCATTTCGCCGTTTTCCGTATTCACACTCCATGCCTGAATGTGACTTCCCACACCGTCCGTTGAGCCGTAAACCGTACCTACCCAAAGAACAGTGCCGTCGTCAAGCTCACATGGGCCGTGAGGAGAGGTGATAGGACTTTTATAAAGAGGTGAAAAGGTCACTCCGTTATCGTGGCTTATCTTGAAGGTTGCACCGATATCACGGGCTTCCTCTTCGGGAGTAAGTAAGTCAAGGTACGCCTGTCTATAGGATGCAGTACCCGGTGTGTACTGACAGTAATTTTTTTGAAAATCAATGGTGTTATTAAAGGAAGTAACAATAACACCGCTTTCACCAAAGGACATAATGCCTCCGTCTCTGTCGTCAAGAACTGTGTCTATAACAGGTGCAGGACGGGTATACGTCTCGCCCTCATTTTCCGAATATGCGATTACGGTTTTTCCGAAAGGACACACGTGCTCCAATCTGTATCCCGAAGCCACGGCGGCGATTCTTCCGTTTTTCAATCTTGTAACAGTGGGCCATCCAAAATAATTGTGACGGCTTGAAGGGTTTTCCATCACGGTTTGTAATGGCGAAATAGGAATAATTTTCATAATTAGCTCCTTTACTTTTTATAAGAAATTTCCTAAGAACTGCACTTTGCCGTTTTCCGTTGTTTGAGTGTGTATGGATAGGTGAGATTTGCCTGCGGATGCTATCCACTTTTTATATACCGAAAAATACATTTAATACAACCTCGCCGTTTTGCATTGTAGGGTTATACTCAAAGGTTGCGATAGGCGAGATTTGCCTGCGGATGCTATCCGCTTTTAGAATAGCACAGATATATTTAAAAAACAATGTCTTTGAAAGACAATTTTGATGTCAAAATGTCCTTTGAAATGAAGTGTGGGATCTTTTACGCCTACAATTTTCCTAGTAAAAAAGCGGCTAGCAGCCGCTGGCAATTCTCGCCTATCCTAAGCTTTGCATATGTTCAAAAAAAGCGAAACGGCGAGGTTGATTTAATGCAATTTCCTAGTATATAAAAAATAAAGGCTGTCTGTTCGACAGCCTTAATTTTATTGCAAAGCGTTATTGAGCCATGAAATTCCGTAATCGAGGGCTTCAAAAAGTCCCTTCTTCATACCCTGCTTGAGTGATCTCTCGACAATGGGTAAATTCTTATCGGTGCTCTGTACCTGAATAAGAATGTCGTTGGGTACCTGTTCGCCGTGTACTTCCTTGAAGGTGAGTACGGTAAGCACCAGTACAGCCTTGTCCGAGGGGTCTCCGTAACAGATAATATTGTCTTTTTTTACCAGGGGCTTATCCTTGTAAACAGAATAGCCTTCCAAGATAGTATTAGCCATAATAATCCTCCGAGTTTTAATATCAGTCCTTGATATCAAGATATGTTTTTATCATAGCACCCAAAACTTCATCGCGGTCTAACTTACGGATAAGAGCACGCGCATTATTGTGATTGGTGATATATGTGGGGTCCTGAGAGATAAAATAACCCACGAGCTGATTTACAGGATCGTATCCCTTTGCACGAAGCGCTTCGTAGACTGTCGAGAGTGTATCGTGCATTTCACGATCCCGCAGGTCCTGAACAGGAAACATCATAGTTTTTCCGTTTTCTTTTACAGACATTTTATTTTTCTCCTTTTCTTTATTTTAAATAATGACCGAATCTGTAAGCCGGGTTCTGTCCACGGGTTTCCCCGTTAGACGATCATCTATCTCGAATGTGAGTCGCCCCACATCTCATGCCACCTTCGAGGTCTTATCAGGCGGATATGGAGCTTTCGCTCCGCCTCTTGCGGTGTTGCTCCGGATAGGGTTTACATGGCTGCGACGTCTCCGCCGCACCGGTGAGCTCTTACCTCGCCTTTCCATCCTTGCCGGTAATACCGGCGGTTTATTTCTGTTGCACTTTCCCTAAAGCCGCCTTCGGCAGACGTTATCTGCTATCCTTGCCATACGGAGCCCGGACTTTCCTCACAGACAGCCTTTCGGCATGGCTGCGCGACCGTCCAATTCGGTCATATATCTTCTCGATATTATATTATAAACCAAAAATTTAATTTTGTCAAATGTATTGCGAAAATCAAATAAAAATAGTATAATATACTCGTATAATTTTATCTTTGTACAAACTTTATTTATAAATCTGTGATATTATATGTTTAAATATCGTATTCAGGAGGACTAAAAATGATCGAAATAAAGTCTCTTACCAAGGTTTTTGGAGACAAGGTTGCCGTAGACGATCTTACGTTCACGGTTGCCGACGGTGAGATAATGGGCTTCCTCGGTCCTAACGGAGCAGGAAAGAGTACAACCATGAATATACTAACGGGCTACCTTTCGGCGACCTCGGGTACAGCAATAATCAACGGAGCGGATATTTTCGAGGACCCGATGCACGCAAAACAAAACATAGGATTTCTTCCCGAACAGCCCCCGCTTTATCTTGATATGACGGTAATGGAATATCTTAAGTTCGTATACGAATTAAAGGGTGCTGTTCAGCCAAAGCGTGACCACCTTCAAGAAATATGCGAAATGACGGGTATAATCAACGTAAAAAACAGAGTTATTAAAAATCTGTCAAAGGGATATAAGCAAAGAGTTGGCATAGCACAGGCGCTTGTGGGAGACCCTAAGGTGCTGATTTTTGACGAACCTACCGTAGGTCTCGACCCCAACCAGATAATTGAAATCAGAACTCTCATAAAGAATCTGGGAAAGAAGCACACTGTAATTCTTTCAACTCATATACTGTCCGAGGTACAGGCGGTATGCGACAGAATAGTTATTATCAACAAGGGAAAGATAGTTGCCGATTCGCCTACTTCCCAATTGCTGTCAAATACTGCAGGAGTTGTGAAGTATCGTATTAAGCTCGCTTGTCGCGATACAGCTACGGCAGTCAAGGTAGTTTCCGGTGTTGACGGAGTGCAGGGCATTCCTTACGCTCAGGAAACAGAGGACGGGCTTACAGAGCTTGTAATAGACACAGATCCCTCAATAGACGTCAGATACAGCCTGTTCAATGCACTGGCTGAAAGCAAGATGCCTCTCATGGGGCTTGAAAACGTAAGTCTGACACTGGAGGACATATTCACCAGTCTTACTTTGGGAAAGGAGGCAAACTAAATGTTAGCTATTTATAAAAGAGAGCTGTCAGCGTATTTTACGTCTACCATCGGCTACATATTTATGGCGGTTTTCCTTGCACTGTCAGGTGCTATTGTGTGGTTTTCCACCTTCTTTTCTGCCACTACCTCCTTTGCAAATTATTTCTTTATAATGATATTCTTCTTCATTATACTTATTCCCATTCTTACAATGAAGCTTCTCAGCGAAGAAAGAAGAACGAAAACGGAGCAGATACTGCTCACCTCTCCCGTTTCACTTGCGGGAATGATAATGGCAAAATTCTTTGCCGCACTTACTCTCTTTGAAGTAACCTTCCTCATTTCTTTGATAAATCTTATTCCCGTTTCGGGCTACGGAACGGTAAACTCAGCCGAAATAATCTCCAATTTTATCGGAGTTACCTGTGTGGCATCAAGCCTTATTGCAATAGGTATATTTATTTCGTCTCTGACAGAAAGCCAGTTTATAGCCGCTATCGGCTCTATTGCGGTAATTCTGGGAACCTTGCTTGTGGGACTTTTCTCCTCATCTATCGGAAACGACGTTATCAGAGTTGTTGTGAAGTGGTTCTCGATACTTGACAGATACGTTAATTTCAGATACGGAATTTTTGACGTTTCTTCAATATTGTATTACGTTTCCATTACGGCAATCTTTGTTTTCCTTACAGTAAGAGTATACGAAAAGAGACGCTGGTCTTAAAACGCTATAAGACAAAAATCAAAACAAAAGAGGAAATAAAATGAGTAAACCCATTATAGATAAAAAAACACTCAAATACGGTTCGGCGTCTGTTATACTTGCCGTTGTGTTCATCGCACTGGTTTTCGTGGTAAATCTTGTAGTGACGGCACTTACAGATAAATACAATCTTTTTGTAGACCTTACCAAAGAACAGCTTTATGAAATATCCGAGGCATCGGAAGAGCTTTTGAAGGATATGGGAGATGAGGAAATCAAGTTCATATTCCTCACCCCTCTTGACGAGCTTGACAACAACGAATATGCAAAAAGTGTAAAGACGCTTGCCTTGGAATACGAAGAAAAGTATAAAAATATATCAATCGAATACATTGATATGCTTAAAAACCCCGGCACCGTTGCTAAATACCGTAAGGATTACAACCTGTCCTCAACAACGGTTATCGTAGAAAGCGCAAAACGATTTGTAGCCTTTGATATGTCGGAGTGCTTCGTTTATCAGCAGAACGAAAACGGCGTGTACGACTACTATGCGTTCAATGCTGAATACCGCTTTACCTCGGCCCTTATAAGAGTAACGCGTGACACAATGCCCAAGGCACTGTTTACCTCGAATCACCTTGAAACAATCCCTGCTCAGTTCAAGGCTCTGCTTGTGGACGCAGGCTTTGAGGTAGAGCTTCTTGACCTGTCGCAAAGTGATATTCCCGAAAGAACAGAGCTTATCATCGTCAACGATCCTCGTACCGACTTTACAGGCATTGAAAGCGAAACCGAAGGCAAGAGTGAAATAACAAAGCTTTCCGCATACCTTAACAACGGTGGAAATGCAATGATATTCGTAGGTCCCGAAACTCCGGCATTAAAAAACATTGACGAGCTTTGTGCAACCTGGGGAATTGAAATCATTCACGACCTTGCGGTAGTTGACACCTATAACTCAATTGCTTCCATAGACTCGTTTGCACTTATAACAAGATACGTCAACGATGATGAAACACTTGCTCCCTTCCACGCTTCTCTCAGCTCGGCAGAAAACCCTCAGAAAACAGTATCCTACTACTCTTCCCCTCTGAGACTTCTCCCTGTGACAGATGTAACACACGGAGTAGGAACGATCCTTTCCAGCTACGGCACGGCATACGTTCCGATAAGTGACACCGAAAACTTTGCCGAGGGTACTATTCCCGTGCTTGCGGCAGGTTATAAGAATACTTACGATCAGGAAAGACAGGAAAGTGTACAGAACTTCCTTGTAGTAGGCGGTTCAACCTGGTTTACAGGTGACGTATTCCTTGGCACTTACCAGAACACCTACGGAAATGCCGAGCTTCTTAAGTCAACAATATCCGGAATCACCGACGAAACTATGATACTTAACGTATCCTATAAGGTTTACAACGACACAACCCTCACAATAGACAGTGCAACCAGCCAGAAATGGCTCACCGCTCTCGTGCTGGTGCTTCCCGCACTCGTTCTCGTGACGGCAATGGCTGTATTCCTCAAGCGGAGGCATCTGTAATGACCAAGATAAAAAAGCAAATAATCACGGCTGTTATTTTTGTTGTAATAGCGGCAATAATGGGTATAGCATACTACTTTATGACGAAGGAAGCTCCCGACGATACCGTTACCGAAGAGCCCAAGGGACTCTTTGGAGAAACAATGAAAAACGGCAGACCGTTCATAGTTGACGAAATTGAAAACGACGCTATGAACAGCGTGCTTGTTCATAACACTCAAGATGAATACTCCCTTATTCACAAGGCGAGCGGAGCATACAAAATCGAAGGTCTGGAGGGCTATGAAACCGATCAGGCGATGCTTTCACAGCTCAGAGTAAACACTATGCACCTTCTGGCATTGGGCTACGTTGAAAATGCGGAGCTTGATGCACTGGACCAATACGGAATAAACAAAGAAGAGCCTGAAGTATGGTTTGAAGTTACCTACAATAAAACCGAAAGCTACAAAATACTTGTAGGAGACAAAACCCCCGACGGCAGCGGTTATTACGCAATGCTTGAAGGAAGAGACGCACTCTACATTATCGATACGGGTATCGAATCCTGTGTGCTTCAGCCAAGACTCTCTTACGTAACTCCCGTGCTTGTGGACACTGTTGAATCGACCTATGCTTACACCCTTAAGGACTTCACTCTCAACAAAAAGGGTGAAAAGTTCATCTCCATAGAAAAAGCATCGGGAGATCTTACCTACGGTAACAATACCACACACCGTTTGACATATCCCGCTTACAACTATGCAACCAGCCTTGCAAACTTTGAGATACTGCTTACCTCACTGGGTGAGCTGACCGGCACACAGACTCTTTACTACGGAGACAGTATTTCGGACAATCTTCTCGTTAAGCTTGGATTTTTCGATATTGACGGAAATGACGTGTCGGACTATTCCTTCAAGTACAGCTATCCCGCATTCACGGAATATATCTACGTAATGAAGGAAGCAGATACGGGAGACTTTATCGTATATTCGCTCAAAGAAAAGATTATTGCCCGTGTCGATGCGGCATCTCTTGCCTTTCTTGATTGGGATATGCTTCTCTGGGTATCCGCGGAAATCTATATGCTTGACATTGAGGACATTGCCTCTGTCGAGTTTGAACATCTTGGCAAAAAAGCAACCTTTAACATAACCGGAACAGGCGAAACGCTGGGTGCGACCTGCAACAACATACCTGTTGACACAAACAGCTTCAAGGAGCTTTACAAATCAATAATGTACGTTATTGTTACAGCCTATGCCGAAGATAATCAACACGGAAACGAACAACTGAAACTAGTTATTACAACCGAAAAAGGCGAGGTGCTTGAGTACCGATTCTATGCTCATACGGCAACCAACAGCTATTATACCCTCAACGGCTTCGGAGAGTTTTACGTATCAGCAGACAAGGTGCTTGAAATGAGAGACACCGCCTTTGGATTAATAGTTGGATAACACCAGATTAAAAGCCGCATTTTGCGGCTTTTAGCACAAATATGACACAAGGTTAACTAAACAAGTGAGTGCTAAGTATTGCGGAGAAATACGAAAAAATTCAAAAATCACACCGTAAGAAAAAGGTATAACAGAATGAAGGTATAACAGAATGAAAATACAAGGATTTCAAAAACTTACACTGCTTGATTACCCCGGAAAAACAGCGGCAACAATCTTCACGGGCGGATGTAACTTCCGCTGTCCTTTCTGCCACAATTCTGATTTGGTAATCAATCCTGCCGAATTTCCCGAAATACCGGAGGAAACCGTTATAAAACAGCTGGAACGACGTGCCGGCTTTATTGACGGCGTTTGCATCACAGGAGGCGAGCCTCTGCTTTGGGACGTTTCGGGCTTCGTAAAAAAGATTAAAAGTCTGGGACTCCTTGTAAAAATAGACACTAACGGCTCTTTTCCTTTGAGACTGAACGCTTTGCTTTTGTCGGGAGACGTGGATTTTGTGGCAATGGACATCAAAAATTCACCCGACAAGTATTCCAAAACAGTAGGCATCGAAAATTTCGACACCTCACCAATTCTTAAAAGCGTAGAGCTGTTAAAAAACAGCGGAGTGGACCATGAATTCCGTACTACTGTCGTAAAAGAATTGCACAGTGAGGCTGAAATGAAAAAAATCGGGCAATGGCTTGAAGGAGACGAAAAGTATTTTCTTCAGGGCTACAAGCTTTCCGATGGCGTTATCGACAAATCATTGACTGCACACACTGTCGAGGATATGCACAAGCTTTTAAAAGCAGTGCAAAAGTACGTGCCAAATGCACAGTTGAGAGGTATAGAATGACAAGACTATTATTGATAAGACACGGCGAAAGCGAAGCAAACCAAAAGGATATTTTCGCAGGTCATCTTGACGCTAAGCTTACAGAAAAGGGACTTGAGCAGGCAAGGCTGACTGCCGAATACGTAGCAAACACTTATAAGGCGGACAAAGCCTATGCAAGCGACCTGCAAAGAGCGTTTGTAACGGGGAAAACCGTTGCCGATAGGCTGGGGCTGGAAATACAGCCCTGCAAAGAGCTTCGTGAAATAGAAGCGGGCAAGTGGGATGGTATGGTATTCGACGACATAGTGAAGGTATATCCCGAGGACTTTGGAAAATGGACCTCAGATATAGGTAATGCGTGCTGTACGGGTGGCGAAAGTGTGGTTTCTCTTGCCAAGAGAATTATGACGGCACTCAACAAAATTGCCGACGAAAATCCGGATAAGACTGTGATTGTAGCCTCACACGCAACCCCGATAAGAGTAGCAATTGCATCAATTAAGTTTAACGGTGATATTACCCTTATGAACAGCGTACCCTGGGTAACAAATGCATCTGTATCTGTAATAGAAAGGGAAAACGGAAATTGGAGTATTGTCAGCTTGAGTGAGGATAAGCATCTATCGAACCTCAGGACTGCCCTTCCGAATAACGTGTAAATGAAAATAGGAATAAATATTGATGCCATAGGAGACATTTCTCAAAAAGAGTACGTTAAAGCAATGTCAGAGCTGGGTTTTTCGGCAACCTTTTCGGGAGCTAAGGACAAAGAGTATCACTATGCTCTTGCAAACGACCTTGCAGAACACGGAATAGTCTACGAGACCATCCACGCTCCCTTCGACGGCATAAACGCCATGTGGAGAGATGACGGAGACGTGATGTACAAAAGGCTCTGTCACACGTTGGATATGTGTGAACTGTCGGGGGCAGGCATTGCTGTAATTCATCTGTCCTCGGGAGAGAATGCGCCCTTGCTTTGCGACTTGGGAATGAAAAGATATACCGACCTTGTGGAATATGCAACAAAAAAAGGCGTGAAGATCGCCTTTGAAAACCAACGTAAAATAGCAAATCTGTCATGGGCTTTGGAAACCTTTGCCGATGCTGATAACGTTGGCTTCTGTTGGGATTGCGGACATGAGGCGTGCTTTACTCCGGGTAGAGAATATATGCCCCTTTTTGCAAATCAGCTTATCTGCACCCACATTCACGATAACACCTGTGTATACAACAGTGACGACCATATGCTTCCCTTCGACGGAAAAATAAACTTTGACAGAGTGGCACAACATATTTGTAAATCGGGATTTGACGGCACTTTGATGCTTGAGGTCTTTGCAAAGCACAGCACGTATGAAAACGTAACGTTTGAAAGTTTTATGAAGCGTGCCGCCGATTCGGCAAATAAGCTAAACAATTTGATTAAGGAGATAGCGTTATATGTTTGACCCTAAAACCGCCGACAGTCTTATGCTTGCATACTTGGGTGATTCCGTTTGGGAGATCCTTGTAAGAGAAAGACTTTTTTACACAGTGCCCGAGGGCAATACCGAAGCGAACCGCATAGCCTTGGAATACGTTACTGCCGCCGCACAGGTTAAAGCGCTTGAAAAAATCTCCCCTCACCTGACAGAAGAAGAAGAGGACGTATACCGCCGCGGCAAAAATACAAAAACCCACAACACCCCCAAAAGTGTTTCGCGCTACGAATACCGCCAAGCCACAGGTCTTGAAGCGCTTTTTGGCTACAATTACATAATGGGACGCCATAAAAGAAACCGTGAGCTCTTTGAAATCGCCTTCCCTAAAAGTTAATTGTTAATTTTTTATGAACACACGGCTTTAAGTATGGAAAATTTATCATCGATATGCTATACTAACTTGGAGATGGAAGTCTCAGTGTTTACGTTAAAAAATAAATATATAAATGGAGGACATTAAAATGGCAAAGAAGTATTGTTATCTCTTTACCGAGGGTAACGCATCTATGCGTGAGCTTCTCGGCGGTAAGGGCGCTAACCTTGCTGAAATGACAAACATTTTCAAGGAAAAGTTCCCGGACAGAAACCCTGTTCCTCAGGGCTTTACAATTTCAACAGAAGCATGTACTCAGTACTATGAGGACGGCAAGCAGATCAACCCCGAAATCATGGCTGAAATCAACGAGTATATCGTAAAGATGGAAGGCGTTACCGGCAAGAAGTTCGGTGACCTTGAGAATCCCCTTCTTGTATCTGTTCGTTCAGGTGCGAGAGCATCCATGCCCGGTATGATGGACACCATCCTTAACCTCGGTCTTAACGAAGAGGTTGTTGAGGTTATGGCTAAGAAGTCAGGCAACGCAAGATGGGCATATGACTGCTACAGAAGATTCATTCAGATGTATTCTGACGTTGTTATGGAAGTTGGTAAGAAGTACTTTGAAGAGCTCATCGACAAGATGAAGGAAGAAAAGGGCGTTACATTTGACGTTGAACTTACTGCTGACGACCTCAAGGAGCTTGCTAACCAGTTCAAGGCTGAATATAAGGCTAAGATCGGAAAAGACTTCCCCTCTGACCCCATTGAACAGTTAATGGGTGCTGTTGAAGCCGTATTCCGTTCATGGGATAACCCCAGAGCTAACGTATACCGTCGTGACAACGATATTCCCTATTCATGGGGTACAGCTGTTAATGTTCAGATGATGGCTTTCGGTAACATGGGTGACGATTGCGGTACAGGTGTTGCTTTCACACGTGACCCCGCAACCGGCGA
>JAZSDT010000112.1:0-15509 GCA_045531285.1 Eubacteriales bacterium | reverse complement strand
ATTGATGAAACTATGCCTTGGGCACTTGCCAAGGACGAAAGCACACGCCAAAGACTTGCTACCGTTATTTATAACTTGCTTGAAACTATAAGAATTTCTACTATTCTTCTTTCTTCGGTTATTCCTTATTCTTGCGAAAAGATTACAAAGGCCTTTGCAGACGTACCGTTTGATTGGGAAAGTGCAAAGAAGTTCGGAACATTAAAGCCCGATACTGTTATAGGTGACCTTGAAATTCTCTTTGCCAGAATAGACGAAGAAAAAATGCTTACAAAAATATTCGAGGACAACCAAAAGAAGCTGTCTGAAAAGATGACAGAAGAAAAGAAGGAAGTTCCTGCCGATAACGGCATTATTACAATAGATGACTTTATGAAAGTAAGCCTCAGAGCAGGAGAGATACTATCGTGCGAGCCTGTAGAAAAATCGGATAAGCTGTTGAAGCTTATGGTTGATTTGGGCGAGAAAAGACAAATCGTTTCAGGAATAGCAAAGTACTACAAGCCCGAGGAACTTATAGGTAAGAAGGTTGCCGTGGTTGCAAACCTCAAGCCTGTTAAACTCAGAGGAGTTGAATCCAACGGAATGATTTTAGCTAGCGAAGGCAGTGACTCTAAAGTCAGAGTGCTCTTCCTTGATCCAGACACTCAGAATGGAGCAGAAATCAGATAATGGGACTTTTTGACACTCATGCACATTATGACGATTCGAGATTCGACTCTGACAGAAACGAAATAATAGAGGGTTTACGTCTGAAAAACGACGTAAACCCTTTGGGTGTATCTTTGGTTGTTAATTCTGCTTCAGGTTATGACAGCTCTTCCGAGGCTTTGAAGCTTGCTGATAAATATGACTTTTTATATGCAACCGTCGGTGTACATCCTCATGAGTCTGCAGACGTAGGTGATGAGCTTGAAAGCGTTTTAACACAGCTCTTATCACACAAAAAAGCAGTAGCACTAGGCGAAATAGGTCTTGATTATCATTACGATGACGCTGCTCCCCAAGAGGTGCAGATGAATATTTTCAGACGGCAGATGGAGTTGGCAAGCAAGCTTGGAAAAAAGGTTGTTGTACACGACAGAGAAGCTCATGGCGATTGCTTTTCTGTGGTCAGCGACTTTAAAGGAAAGGTAACAGGCGTTTTTCACTCTTTCTCGGGAAGCTTTGAAATGGCTACCGAACTTATCAAGCTTGGTTGGTACATTTCTTTTAGCGGCACTGTAACTTTTAAAAACGCATCTAACGTGGCCAGAAGTGTTCTTGCCGTTCCCGATGACCGTTTACTAATCGAAACTGATTCGCCGTATCTTGCTCCTGTTCCATATAGAGGGAAAACTAACAATTCCTCTTTTATGTATGAAACGGCAAAAAAGATTGCCGAAATTCGAGGAACGACTGTTGAAGCAATCGCGGAGTTGACCTTGAACAACGGCAAAAGATTTTTTGAAATTGATTAAAGCTCTTTGTTAAAGAATATAGTTAATAGCATATTTTTCATTGCTGGCGTTACAGTGTCTTCACCTGCAAAGCTAATGTACGGACGTATGTCGATTGGAATTTCATACGTTAAAACGTTTTCGGAAATTTTCTTACCTGAGCTTCTGGTTATTGTGTATTTGATGCCGTAGACATCGGCGATTTTAAAGGCGATAGCCAGGGACAGAGACGAGTTAAGTCCTGAGGCTGAATTAGGCTCAAGCCATTTGTCGAAGTTAGACTTTGAATTAAAATTAAAGCTCAATAGAGCAACACCGTTTCTCTCTGTAAGGTTTACTGTTATCGTATCTGTAGAATTTATAACGCAGAAAAACAGAGAGTTCAAAATGATGCTTATGATGTCGGTCTCTTTCATCTTTGAAACAAGCGTACCGGATTCGTAATCAACGTCTATTCTTATGTCCAGATTTTCCAGATAGCTTGCAACGGCAATTTCAAGAGAGGCACATACTTTTGAGAGTACAACCGTGTCTGTATCCTCTAGCTTGCGAAGTCTCGAATTAACGGTTCTCGAAAAAGCAGTAAAGTAATTAGCTCTAAGAAGGTTATTGTGAACTGCACGGATATATTTCCTGTCATTGTTTTTGTCGTCAAGTGATGCGGGGAGGCTTTGGATTCTTTCTTTGTACAAATCAAAAGCGTTGAACGAAAGGTGCTCTTCTCCAAAGGTTGTCATAAGCAAAAATAAGAGGGAATTGTCCTTACTGCTATCACAGAACATATTGAAATATGTATATTCCTTACCGCAGAACATCCCTTTTGACAGACCTTCTTTTGAAAAGCATATGTCGGTATATTTTTCAGCTAAAGCTCCTACGTGAATGACGTCAAAAACCGTCTCTGCAATATAATTTTTTGCCGCTACAAATCCTTTGCTGTTAATAGCGACAATCGGTATTGGATAGTTTAATAGTGATTGTGAAAGTAACATATTGCCTCCAAGCAAATTTATTAAAAAGGTCCGTCTGTTTTCAACTACGTTTCATTATACCAAATAAAATTGAAACTGTAAATAGAAAAAAGACGGAGTATGAAAAAAATATGCTGGGAAGTATATATAAAGTGCTCGGACAAAAGATTTGTTTGCAACCTTTGTTTTCTACATCGGCTTTTGTCCGATAACAACTTACATTCTGTAATATCTTATGACATTGAAAATTAATTGCTACTTAAAAAAATAAACAAATAAACAAAAAAGGAGAAAAAATATGATTAAGGTTTCACCATCGGTATTAGCATCGGATTTTTCGCGACTTTCGGACGAAATTAAAAAAATTGAAGATTCAGGTGCAGATTACGTTCATCTTGACGTTATGGACGGTATGTTTGTTCCTAACATAACTTTTGGAGCACCCGTTATCAAAGCTCTCAGACCACACACCGAAATGACGTTTGACGTTCATTTAATGATTGTAGATCCTATAAGATATATAAAGGATTTTGCAGATGCCGGAGCGGATATTATAACGTTTCACTATGAGAGCTGTGAGAATCACGATGAAGTTATTGACCTTATACACAGCTATGGCTTAAAGGCTGCTATGTCTGTAAAGCCTAACACTTCATACGAGGTTTTAAAGCCTTTTATACATAAGCTTGATATGGTTCTTGTTATGACTGTCGAACCTGGATACGGTGGTCAGAAATTCATTGAAAAAACTCTTGATACTATCAGAGGAACAGCTAAGCTTATCGAACTAACAGGCAGAGAAATTGACATAGAAGTAGACGGTGGCATATATGCCGAAAACGTAAACGTACCTATTTCCGCAGGAGCAAACGTAATAGTAGCAGGCTCTGCATTTTTCAAGAGTGAAAATCCCTCGGAAACGGTAATGGCTCTCAGAGGGAACTAATTTCGTATAAGAGGGAAGTATATTGAAAGAATTTTGTTTTAAACACAAATGGCTTTTGTTTGTATTCCTAGGTATAATCAACGCTATTCCATTCACCTTTGGGCAGTTGTGTTTTATATCTTGGTTTTCACTTGCGCCTTTCTTTATTTTGATCTTACATTTTTACAATAAAGGTTTGCCCGGGAAGTCTTTGTTTCTTTATACTTTCCTGTTCTTTTTCTCTTTCCATTTTGGAATCTATCATTTCTTTATGGCACTTGTTCCAATGTCATTCATCGGGGTTGGCTTTTTGCCTTCGCTTCTGTTGATGCTGACTGCATGGTGTTGTTTATCCGCTTTCCACGCTATAACGTTTACCGTGCCATTTTTTTTAATTCTTAAATTAAAATTATCAATCTCCTGCAAAGCAATTGCTTTTTCTTTGATTTTTGTTTTAGTTCAGTATGTTCAGTCTCTTGGTACGTACGGATTTACGTGGGCAAGAATTTCTTTACCTCAAAGCTTTTTGCTTCCTCTCATTCAATCGGCTTCTCTTTTTGGACCGTATTTTGTTGACTTGTTGCTTTTGTTGACTAATTCGCTTATAGCAATTGCATATTTTTCCAAGAAAACCGGTCTTTACGGTTCTATCGCCGTTGTAATTTTTGCTGTAAATTTTATATATGGGTTTATTTATATGCAAAAAGATTTTGAAACTACAGGAGAAAAGACTGTCAGCATTGTTCAAGGAAACGTTCTTACAAACGAAAAATGGGGTACGTCATCGTCTTATTCGGTGTATATGCACGAGACGTTATTACTCGAAAACACCGACTCTCTTGTTGTCTGGACAGAGACTGCCATCCCCACCGATTTAAACGATTCGGCGAAAATAAAATCCGAGCTTGAAGCATATACTCTTATGAGCGGAAATGAAATGCTGGTAGGTGCTTTTTACTGCAGTAACGTAGGCAGAGAGCTAAACGGAGCTTATTACGTCGCAAACGGAGAGTTTTCGGACAACGTTTATTTTAAACGACGCCTCGTTCCCTTTGGTGAATTTTTACCTTTCAGAAGCTTTTTGAGTCACGTGCCTATTTTGAGCGACATAAATCTTCTTTCTGCTGATCTTTACCCGGGATATTCCTCTTGTGTCACAAAAACAATTGGAGGAAACGTCGGGTGTCTTATTTGCTTTGATTCTATTTTTTCTTATCTTGCGCGCGGTAGTGTAAAAGACGGCGCTGAGCTGCTTGTCATAATGACAAATGACTCATGGTATAAGGACTTTCCTGCAGTGTATCAGCATAATAACCAAGCTAAATGGAGAGCTGTTGAAAACGGAAGGTACGTGGTACGTGCCGCTAACTCGGGTGTTTCATCTTTCTTTACTCCACACGGAGAAACTATTTCATCTCTTGAACCTTTAGTTAGAAGTACTCTTACCGAAAATATTTGTTTCATCGAAGACAATACACTTTATACTCTGCTAGGTGACGTTATTATTTGTCCTATAGCTATAGTACTTTTGGCGCTTATCCTTGTTGCGTTCTATAAAACAAAAAAGCTTCCGCTGATCAGCGGAAGCTAAGAAAAGAATATATTTCGTCTGCGAGTGCACAAAGCTGAGATAGGCTGAGTGTTTCTCCTCGAACACTCGGAGATATTCCCGCGCGTTCAAGACAAAGCGAAATGTCTTCTTTTGTCATATTTGAAAATTCAGAAGCCAGTGAATTAACAGCGGTTTTTCTTCTAAGGGCAAACGCACCTCTTATTGTTCTGAATAGGTATTCTGTGGATTTAGGTTCTACAGCAGGCTTTTCTCTTATGTCAAATGCTACTACGGCAGACGTTACCTCGGGACGTGGCATAAAGTTACCTGGTGCTACGTCAAACAGCTTCTTAACCGTAGCATAGTATTCTATGCTTGGAGTGATCGAACCGTATTCATCGCTGCCTGGCTTTGAGGTAAGTCTTGATGCAACCTCTTTTTGTATCATTACTACTATCCTGTCGATATTTGCTCCGGATTCAAAAAGCGACATTATTATCGGAGTTGTGATGTAGTAGGGGAGATTGGCGCAGACAGATACGCTGTACTCATTGAGATTCTCTTCTATAAACGATTTAAGGTCAACCTCCAAAATATCGCGGTTAATGACTGTTACGTTGTTTTTGTCAGCTAAAGTTTTTTCAAGAATTGGTATCAGTTCACTGTCGATTTCAAACGAATACACCTTGTCATATAGGTCTGCGAGCACCTGAGTCATTACTCCGATACCAGGACCTATCTCGATACAAGCGCGCTTGTCCTTTGGAGCGTCGGTCACCGATGCTTCGGCTATTCTCTTTGGAATCTCTTTGTTTATCAGAAAGTTTTGTCCAAACTTTTTTTTGAAGGCAAAACCACTTTCGTTCATTAAAGATTTTATCTCCGAGGGGTTTGTCAGATTCATATACGTCCCTTTCGATTATTTTCTAACGTAATTATTCTTTCTTACATTTTACTCTATATTACTCAAAAAGTAAATAGCAAATTTAAAATACTTTCTTTTCAGAGGAAATACAATGTTTGATTTCGAAAATTTGAGAAAAAAATATCCTGAATTTATATACAAATCATATTCTGTGAGTAGCGACAGCGATTGGCTAAATATAAAATATGAGTTTGAGATTACAGGGCTCTGCTCTTTTTCTCCCGAATGGCACTTTCCATTAAAAGAGAAACAGCTTGACATTGATAGTGTTTTACTTAGCAATATGGTGTTTTCTTTGGGAATGGTGGAGCTTGTCAGCTACTGGAAAGCAACCTGCTCTCCCAATGTAAAAATACTTCCTCACGCCATTGATACTGCTATGGTATCTTGGTGGAAGGAGTTATATTTTGGCGGTCTGGGTGAGTTCTTTTATACAAATGGGATTAAGACGGATCGTGATACTTTTATGTCAATAGAGTCATTTGGCAAAATATTGCTTGCATCGTCACCGCTTGATTTGAACGGCAATCTGGTACCGGTTGGCGGAGGAAAGGATTCTGCTGTAACTCTCAGAATTCTGAAGAGAGATGACGACGTTACCGTTCCGTACATAATCAACAGCAGGGGAGCAACTGAAAACACTTGTATTGTTGCAGGGTATGAAGAAAGCGCATACCGTGTTCGACGTACTATTGATAAAAATCTTATAGAGCTTAATAAACAAGGATTTTTAAACGGCCATACACCTTTTTCTGCAATAGTGGCGTTTTCTTCTTTGATTGCCGCTGTAATCAACGGTAAAAAGTACGTTGTTTTGTCAAATGAATCCAGCGCAAACGAAAGCACTGTAGCAGGCGAGAGTATAAATCATCAATTCTCTAAAGGTGAGGAATTTGAAAAAAGCTTTATAGAATATCAAAAGAAATATATTAACAGTGGAGTTGAGTATTTTAGCTTGCTCAGACCGCTTAGTGAAATGCAGATAGCGGCTCTTTTTGCAAAATATAATGAATACCATAAAATATTCAGAAGCTGTAACGTAGGTAGTAAAAAGGATATATGGTGCTGTAACTGTCCCAAATGCTTGTTTGTGTATATAATTTTGTCCCCATTTCTTTCTACGGACGAGTTGATTTCCATATTTGGCGAAAATTTACTTGATAAGGATTCTTTGCTTGATACCTACAAGGAGCTGCTTGGTGTATTGCCCAATAAGCCGTTTGAATGTGTGGGAAGCCGTGACGAGGTAGTTACAGCGTCACGCTATACTTACAACAAGCTTTGTAAAACAGGTGAGAAGATACCGAAGCTTCTTGAATATTTCAGCAAGGATGTAAATATTAATTGCTCGGGCATGAGCTATTACGAGAATTTTTTTGATAAAGATAATCATTTGCCGCGAAAGTTTTTAGAACTGCTGCAGTCTGAATTGAAGGAGCATATTTCAAATGTTTCAACAAATTAAAAAAGTTCTGGACGGTAAAAACATTCTCATACTTGGGTTTGGCAAAGAGGGAAAGTCTACTCTTTCCTTTATAACAGAATTTATTTTGCCAAAGAGTATTACCGTTGCTGACAAAAACGATATTACCGAAGTACTTCCCAGTAAAGTTATAACAAAATGCGGTGACGGGTATATGTCAGACCTTGACGGATTTGACGTAATTATAAAGAGTCCCGGAATTGTGTTTTCAAACCAGAGCGAAAGTGTACTTGCAAAGACTACGTCACAAACGGATTTGTTTTTGCGCGAATTCAGGGATTCAACTATTGGCATTACTGGTACAAAAGGAAAAAGCACAACAACTACTCTCATTCACCACATAATGAAGTGCTCCGGAATAGATGCCGTTCTTACAGGCAATATCGGTATTCCTCCTTTGGACAGTGCAAGAAGTATGAAGGAGAATTCGGTAGCTGTATTTGAAATGTCCTGTCATCAGCTGGAGTTCCAAGACATTTCACCCCGAATAGCCGTTGTGCTTAATCTCTTTGAGGATCATCTTGACCACTATGGAACAAGACAGAAGTATATTGCCGCAAAGGAGCATATTTTTCTACATCAGAAAAAAGATGACGTTTTGATTATTTCTGATGAATGCACCGATCAGATTAATGCCGCAAAATCTAAGGTAATTACTGTTGGCGTAAATGATTTACTTGATATTCCAAATGGTGCAACGTCTCTTATTGGAGCACACAACTGCTATAATATTAGCGTTTCCAAAAAGGTTACTGATATTTTTGGAGTGTCGGAAAAGAGCTTTTTCCATGCACTGAAATCATACACACCGCTTCCGCACAGATTGGAATACGTTGGTACAAAAAACGGTGTTGACTATTATGACGACTCTATTTCCACCGTATGTCAAACTACAATTCAAGCAATCACTTCTCTTGAAAACGTTGAAACTGTCATAATAGGCGGCATGGACAGAGGCATTGATTATACAGAGCTTGTTGAATTTCTGTCTCAAAACAAAGTAACAAATATTGTGCTGATGTACGAGTCCGGTAAGAGAGTAGCTAAAATGCTTGCTGAAAACGGGATTGACTGTATTGTTACAGATGATTTATACGAGGCAGTTGAGGTATCGTCAAGGCTTACGAAAAAAGGTGGAAAATGTGTCATGTCACCTGCAGCTGCAAGCTATGGTTATTTTAAAAATTTCGAGGAACGGGGAGACGTTTTTAAAACTCTGGTAAATAACCTTTGAAATAATTTCATATAATGCATTCGAGGTGTATTATATGAAAAAAGAACAAATTACTTCGCTTAAAACTTTGTCGGATAAAAAATACGTGAAGTTTGGAATAGAGTATGCTCAAGCTCTTATACAAACGGAATCATTTTATGCTACATACCCTTATTACAGTTATTTGAACGGTTTCAACGAAATAATTTCAGAAATTATAAATGCGTATTATGACCAAGGAAGAAAATTGGTTATAAATACTGTTTTTGCGGACGAAAATTGCGTGTCTGCGATGATTAACGGAGTATATGCACTCAATTATTCTATAAAGGACAGCTGTCTGCTTCCTCCGTCTTTAGTTCTGAAAGTCCGCGGAATAAACAATAGAACGTATAGGAGTCATGTAAAAGGATACGAAAAGGGCTGTGTGGATATTATTGAAACTCTCAGGTTTGCTCCTGATGGCGTTCGTGTTGAACTTAACACGAGATCCGGCGAAAAGGTTACCTTGAAAATCAGGACTTTAAAATGAGAATTGGAGATTTTTCCTAGTTACAAAAAAGAAAATACTTCAAATAACTTGATATATTTTAAATTTGTGGTATAATAAAAAGTGTCTATTAGCCACTTACAATTCTCGCCTATCATAGTCTAAGCATGCGTTCAAAAAGGCTGAACGGCGATGTTGTGTTTAATACAAATTTCTTGTATATAAAAATGTTTATTACATAAGGATTAACGGTGAAATTTATGGAAGAGAATAAAAAGATAATTTTTTCGGGTGCACAACCCAGCGGAAAGCTTTCAATAGGAAATTATATTGGTGCACTTAAGAATTGGGTAGATTTACAGGATGCATACAATTGCTTTTACTGTGTTGTAGATATGCACGCAATAACCGTAAAGCAGGATGCAGCCGAGTTGCGCAGAAGAACACTTGAGACATTAGCTGTATATATAGCCTGCGGTATCGATCCCGAAAAGGTAACGTTATTCGTACAGAGCCACGTGTCTGCACATGCCGAGCTTGCATGGGTTTTGGGATGTAGTACAATGTTTGGTGAGCTTTCAAGAATGACTCAGTTCAAGGATAAGTCTAAAAAGTACTCGCAGAACGTAAACGCAGGATTGTTTACTTATCCTGTACTTATGGCAGCTGATATTCTTTTATATAATGCCGACCTTGTTCCTGTAGGAATTGACCAAAAGCAGCACATAGAGCTTGCACGTGACATTGCAGACAGATTCAATACTCAGTATTCACCTACGTTTACTGTTCCCGAACCTTATATGCCAAAGGTGGGCACCAAAATCATGTCATTGGCGGATCCGACTAAAAAAATGTCAAAGTCTGACCCTAATCCTAATGCAAATATAAATATTCTTGATACTAAGGACGAAATAATCAAGAAGTTTAAAAAGGCTGTTACGGATTCCGATGCTCTCGTCAAATACGATGCCGAAAGACCCGGAATTGCAAATCTTATGTCTATTTATTCTGTATTTACCGGTAAGACCTTTGACGAAATAGAAAAAGAGTTTGAAGGCAAAGGATACGGCGACTTTAAGCTTGCAGTTGGAGAAGCGTGTGCAGATTCACTTGCGGTTATAAGAGAACGTTTTGATCAGCTTATGTCTGACAAATCGTATCTTGAGTCTGTTATGAAAGAAGGAAGTGAAAAGGCTGCAAAGGTTGCCTACAAGACACTTTCAAAGGTATACCGCAAGGTCGGTTTTCTTCCTCCTGTAAGATAATAAGCAATTTAAAGACAAGGACAGTCAATAATTATGAATATGAATGATTTGATTTACGGAGTATTGGCAATTGTTTTTGCCGGATTACTGTCGTTTACTCTTACACCTCCTGTAAGAGTTCTTGCTCATAAGCTCAATGCAATAGACGTACCTGCAGATGAACGCAGAATGCACAAAAAACCCATTCCCAGAATGGGCGGACTTGCAATATTCGTTGCTTTTGCTGTTACATCTTTGATTTTTGCCGATATCAACAGAGAAATGACGGGCATTCTTGCAGGTGCTATTGTTATTGTTATATTAGGTATGCTTGATGATATTTACAGGCTTAATGCTTGGATAAAGCTAATCGTACAGATAGTTGCTGCGACAATCCCTGTACTGATGGGTGTTACCATTGATTTTATTAATCTGTTTGGTAAGTATATCACTTTTAATACGCTTGAAGCATCGATTGTAACTGTTATTTGGATCGTTGCGGTTACAAATGCTGTTAATCTTATTGACGGATTAGACGGTCTGGCTTGCGGCGTTTCAACTATTTCAGCGTTCTCGATTATGGTTTTTGCTTTGATTCAGCTGAATTTCACCGTAGCACTGTTAGTAGCGATACTTGCAGGCTCTTGCTTGGGCTTCTTGCCTTATAACAGAAATCCCGCTGTGATATTTATGGGTGATACCGGTGCGCTTTTCCTTGGCTATACTCTTTCAGCTATTTCTGTTATGGGACTTTTCAAGGTTGATGCGTTTATTTCTTTCTGGATTCCGTTTCTTATCTTTGCTCTTCCTCTTGCAGATACTATTTTTGCAACACTCAGAAGGCTTATTCACCGCCAATCTATTTTCAGTCCCGACAGAGGACATTTCCATCACAAGCTAATTGATATTGGTTTTACGCAAAGACAAGCTGTATCAGTTTTGTATTCTGTCAGTGCTTTGTTTTCTATCTCTGCGATTACGTTTTCTGAGAAAAAACTACTTGAGTCATTTTTAATTATTATAGTATCGTTTGTTGTTGGTTTCTTTAATTACAAAATATTTGTAAGCGATGCAAAAACAAGAAATCAGACAGGTCTCAGATTAAAAAAGCTTATGCAAGGCAATCACGAAGAGGAAAGTGACGGTAGTACTTTAGACGAAAAAAACGACAGCGATAACAAATAAATTAAGGAGAACGTGCCATGAGAACGTCGTTAATTGCAAGAATTATGGATATAGCGCTGACTCTTGTGGCGTTCGTTTTGATTGTTGTCGCTTTGGTATGGTTCGTTCATACGTTTGACGTTTTTGAATTACCTCGTTTTGTTGAACGATTGTTTGAAAAGGAACGTCAAATAGATGACGTTTATAACGAATTTGACAACAATCTCCTAGCACTCATAGAATCCGAACCTTATATTGACGGTGATTATGAGTACGTCAGGCTGACGGAGGAAAAGGCTTTGCAGCTGTTATCTTCTGTTCGTGTAAGAGAGAATTTCTATTGGGAAGTAGAGACCGCGGTTTCACTTTCTTCCGAGGTACGAACACAACTTCATAAGATTTATAAAAGTGGCGACAATGTTAGAATAGATACCACGGAAGAAGGATTGGATTTTACAACAGTATATAAAAACGGTGAGACTGTTACCGTTAATAACACTACTGATGAAGTTGCATCCTTTGGCGACGATACTGATTTTTCTTATACCAGTATTATCAATATCGCCGCGTTGGAGCAGATTCTTGCTTCGCAAAAAACGGTTGTCAATGATATCGCAATTGTTGAAATTGAAGGTATGAAATACTTGTATGCCGAGATTCCCAAAGATAATATCAACGGAATCGATAAACTGTTTATTTCTTTGGATCACGGAGTTGTGCTTAAAGCCTCTTCTTCTTTAAACGGAGTTGAATACTTTTCTCAGTCTACCGTTTCTTTTGATTCGGAATCGATCATTTCCGAAAAAGCATTTGACGTTAACCTTTCAGAAACAGCAGAGCCGCTAAGAGTCCAATAAGAAGATAGTCTTTTTGCTCTTCAAAAAGAAGTAAAACTATAAGACCGATAATCATAATGTCTTCGCTTGTCATTAGTGACATAGTTTTTTCGGGGGCGGTCTTTGTTGTAGCATCAATGTTTTGGTTTAATTTTTTCGGTGCTTCTTCTTTTTGCTTTGTTATTTGGCTTCGTTGACGGTATTGCTCTCTTAAGTCTTTGTTGAAATTTTCAATTTTCCTTTGAGTTTCCGAAGAATTGTACATATGTCCTGTTTTTCGGGAGTACACTGTATCACCTCTTATTTGATTATATTTGCCGCTAATAGTATATTTGCGACTTTCAAAAGTTGAAGTATTGAATCAAGAAGAGATTGTTTTTCTGCACTTAAAAACGGCCTGAGAGCTGATAGCAAAGCTATCCGTTCAGATCTGTTTTGGGATAAAAAAGATGAAAGCGAAGATAACAGTCCGCTAGAACTCAGTGCTTGAACTGCATCGGATATATCTGTAGAATTATCTTTGCTGTCTATGATAATATCCGGTTTTGCAGCTTCTTGTCCTCCTAGTTGTCCCAATACCGACTGTACGTTTTTTAAAAGGTCCGGAGAATTGAGCAGCTCCGTTATCTTTTCCATCACGTTTTCGTCCATGGTTTTACTCCTTTTTCTTCTTGGATTCGATTATTGAACTTGCAATATTTTGTACTTCTTGGTTTTTAATTAACCCAGATATTTTCTTGATATCATCTTCACTAAGAGAGTTAATAAGGTTTTTGAGACTGTCACCAATCTCGCTTTTTTGTCCCAGAAGATTGTTTAATGTATTTTGAAGCTCCGGATTGGATTTTTTGGGGTTGTTTATCATATCAGTTACCTCCTGCTGTTACATTTTATGCTGTGGCGTGCGCTTTGTCACAAAAACAAGGAGATATAAAAAATGAAAATACTTGTGTTTTCGGACAGTCATGCAAACATATCTTATATGAAAGATATCATAACAGCTTGTAAAGACGACACTTCACTTATTGTTCATTTAGGCGATATGTGTTCGGATTACAAAAAAATAAAGTCACTTTTTCCCGATATTCCAAGTGTTGGAGTTAAAGGAAATAATGACTTTTTTGAAGTTGATATAGAATCTGAGTATATTTATGATTTAGAAGGCGTTAAGTGCTTGTTTACTCACGGGCACCAATACGCTGTTAAGAGCGGAATTGCCGGAATATCTGCCAGAGCAAGAGCGTTAAAAGCCGATTTGGTTGTTTTTGGACATACACACAGACCTTTTAAAGAAACTCACGGTCAGACACTGTTTTTTAATCCGGGTACTGTCGGTCAAGGTAGTCAGGTTACGTTTGGAATATTACATATCGAAAAATTTTCTATCGTTTCTTCCGAAATTTTACGTTATGACCCGTTTACCAAAGAATTAGATTTTTTGAGGAATTATTAATGATATATAGTCCTAAAAAGAATAACAAAGTAAATATATTAATATCTTTTACTGCAATTATAATCTTTGTTGCATCTGTTTTGATTACGTTTTATTTTGGATTACCTAAAGCTATCTGGCAGGGAACGTTTTTTGTCCTTGCGATTGTTATCTGTGAATTGATGACAAAGTACTTTTTGCCTGAATACGTGTATTCGATTGATAGCGACAGTTTTGTAATAACAAAAAACTTGGGAAAGAACTCAAAAGTTATTTGCAATATAGATGTACCCAGAATTGTTGCCTTGTATCCAAATAAAGAATATAAGAAACAAGAGACCTACTCGCCCCGTAATGTATATAGCTACAACGGAAACATAGTGACGGACTCTTGTTACGTTTTGATATTTGAATACAGCGATTGCACAGAGGCGGTTTGTTTTGAACCTGACGCTGCTATGGTCGAGACTATTCTCTCCCTGATAAAAAATCGATAAAATCGTTGATCATCTTTCTTTGCCCCATCGACAGAGACAGGTACTTTTCAAAGAAAGCATCTCCTTGTTTTATCAGATTGGTGCTTACCGGGAGACTGTGTCTGCTTTCATCGTCATTTCCTGCGCCTATTGAAAACAGGTAGTCCTCCATACTTAAATCTCCGGCTCCGTTTTCTACAATTTTTTTGAGTAGCTTGATTCTTGGGGGATTTTCTTGCTTGCATGTAGCAAGCTTTCTCATTTGTACGTAACTTATTTCACAGTCTGAAGCAAACTGTCTCCAGCTTCTGTCACCTCTTGATATATCAAGAAGTATAGAAAAAATCTTTTTATTAAAATCTTTAGACATAATTTTACCTTCCGTTTATTTGTAATTATTTTAATTGAAAAGATAAATAAAGTCAAGAGAAAATTAATTTTTTAAAAATAAGGTTGTTAAAATGAACATAAACACTCCCAAAAGACCGAGAAATTCGGCACTTCATGCTAATCATAGAAAAAGAATGAAAGAGAAGTTTTTGAAATATGGTCTTGAATGTTTTTCAGAACATGAAATAATGGAGATATTGCTTTATTATGCATTGCCTCAGGTTGACACTAACGAAATAGCCCACGAGCTCATTAATAAAGGCGGTGGATTTGTCGGTGCATTTAATCTGTCGTATGAGGAAATGAAGAGAATTTCAGGTATAAAAGATCAAGCCGCTACGTTTTTAAAGCTTATTCCGGCACTTGCTCGCTATTATAGCGAACAGGAAGCTAAGCTTGCTTCTTCTAATGGAATGTCTTATAAAGAGATTGCTGAGCTTTGTGTAAAATCTTTTATAGGCATAAAAAAAGAAACTGTTATCGGCTATTATTTTGATTCAAAGATGCACCTCATAAGACAAAGCATAATAGGGGAAGGGACTTACTCGTCTGTCAACATCAACATCAGACAGATTGCCAACGGTGCTTTGGGCACGGGTGCTGCATTATTCGTTCTGGCACATAATCATCCCACGGCTTCTATAATTCCGTCGTCGGATGATTTGGATTCCACTCTTAGATTGCAAAAGCTTTTGTTACAGTTTGATATAAAACTAATAGAGCATTTTGTTGTCTCGGGAGATACGTATTCAGGTGTGCTTGCGTTTCACAAAGATGCTCAAAAAAAAGAAATGAAAAACATATAAATCAAACACTCACCGTAGCTTGTGAACTGCCCCAAATTGTGCGGACAGTACAAAAACCCCCCCCTGCGGTAGAAAACATTAGAATTTAGGCAACGAACTGACATCGCTTTTCAAGTGGTGTCAGTTTTGTCTTAAGTTGAATACGTTCATTGTTGTAGAAGTG
>JAZSDT010000024.1:0-6471 GCA_045531285.1 Eubacteriales bacterium | reverse complement strand
AAATCGAACAACATATAGTATAATATATACAAATATGCAGTTCAATCATTTACCGAAAGGTTAAAAAAATGCCTAAATTCTTTCTTTCCGACTGTAAATTCGGTATTTCCGACACCGTCATAATAGACGGAGAGGATGCGCACCACATATCAAAAACTCTTAGAATGAAGGTTGGAGACAGCCTTACAGTTACAGGCTCTGACAGCACGGATTACATCTGTACCCTTCAGTCGTTTTCTTCGGATTGCGTATATCTGAAAGTTGAAGACATCAAAGTATCCGATGCCGAAAGCGAAATAAAGACGTCTCTGTTTCAAGCACTGGTCAAGGGTGACAAGATGGAAACGGTCATCCAAAAATCTGTGGAGCTTGGTGTGTGTGAAATTTATCCTGTTGCCGCAGACCGTTCGGTTGTAAAGCTGGACAAAGACAGCGAAAGAAAAAAGCTTGAAAGATGGAACAAAATTGCTCTTGAAGCGTCGAAGCAGTGCGGACGGGGTATTGTGCCCAAGGTACACAACGTTATCAGCTTCAAGGAATGTGTGGACAAGCTTTCCGAAATGGATGCAAAATGCTTCTGCTACGAGCTTGCAGAGGGTCGCACAGTAAAAGACGTTATTAAAAACAAAATCTTTAACTCCTTTGGCTTCTATATCGGTCCGGAAGGTGGAGTTTCCCCTGCCGAAGCTGAGTATGCCCTTAGCAAAGGAATCGAAGCAGTAACCTTGGGTAAGCTTATTCTCAGAACAGAAACAGCAGGCCCTGCCGTTCTGGCAATGATACTTTACGAAACACGTTTATAAACGAGGTACAATATAATGGCGAAAAAACAAACCTATTCATTTAAAACAAGACGAAACGATACTGTTATTAACAGAGCTATGATCGTTTTTGCTCTCCTTCTCTTGGCTGTATTTGCACTTATGTCGGTGAGAAACTGGCTTGATACAAGAGAAGCGATTTCAAAATATGAGACTTATATCAAAGCTATCAGGTTCCTGCCGATCCTTCCTATATGTCTCTCTGTTTTAACAGGATTTTTCTTCATCAAGAACAGAAGAGAAAACGTAGATGAAAGACTGAAGGTGTTTTCAACCTCTTTCCTTTTTTCCGTATCCCTTGTTTTTCTTGTTGTTTCATTTTTGATTTCAAGATACGTTTACACAGGTTACGTTCCTGCCATTGTTTTTGTAATCCTGGTTTCAGTTCTTTATTTTATCGCAATTTCCTTCCCCGGCTCTTATCTTGTAATGACGGTTTTCAATGCTTTCGGAGCATTTGCCATATACGCATTCCACCTTGTATCGCCCATTGGCAGTCCTGTACTTCACTACGTACTCAGAGCCTTGGCTATACTTGTTGCGCTAGCTTTCATCTTTGTTCTTTACAAGGCAAAAGCAGGTGGCGGAGAATACCGCGGTATCAAGATACTTCAGCCAAATTCTGATTATTACCCCGCAGTCATTGCGGCGTCACTGTTCATTCTCTTTACAGTGCTCGGTATATTCGGTGTTGGAACTTATCTTATCTATGATATCATTATTGCACTTGAAACTATTATCTTTGCATTGTTTTATGCAATCAAAACGTTGAAATAAGGAGAAATAACAAAGATGTCTAACAGACTTTTTCAAAGTATCGTTCACCAGATGAAAGATGCCATCGACAGAACTATAGGTGTTGTCGACAAGAATGGCTGTATAATAGCTTGCAGCGAGCTTGTAAGAATAGGCGAAACCCTTGACGGCGTCAAGGACGAGTTGGTTTATACAAGCGAGTCTTTCCGTGCTAACGGCTATACACATCATCCGATAAACAATCATGAAAAAATCGAATACGTAGTATTTGTTGAAGGAACAGATGCGGTTGCAGACAACCTTGCTACTATTCTTTGCATATCCTTGACCAATATCAAGTCTTTGTATGACGAAAAATACGACAAAGCAAGCTTTGTAAAAAACGTTATACTGGACAATATTCTTCCCAGTGACATTTACATAAAGTCAAAGGAGCTTCATATCAACAATGAAGTCCCCAGAATCGTTTATCTTATTAAGTTTGTTGGCAAGAATGACTGCGTTCCCCTTGATATCATTCAAAACCTCTTCCCTGACAAGAACAAGGATTACGTTATAGGCGTTGGAGAAAACGAGGTAGTTCTTGTCCGTGAAATCAAGGCAAATGAAGATGCCAAGGAAATTGTAAAAACGGCAAAAAACATTGTCGATACGGTTAACAGCGAATTCTACCTTAAGAGCTTCGTTGGAATCGGTACTGCCGTTGAGTCTATCAAGGAGCTTGCACGTTCTTATAAGGAGGCTCAGATATCTCTGGAGGTTGGTAAGGTCTTCGATACAGAGAAGAACGTTATCAGCTATCAGAATCTCGGTATAGGCAGACTTATATACCAGTTGCCCACCACCCTTTGCGAAATGTTCCTCAACGAAGTATTCAAAAAAGGTTCGTTTGAATCTCTTGACAGAGAAACTCTTATCACCATTCAGGCTTTCTTTGAAAACAACCTGAACGTGTCCGAGACGTCACGTAAGCTTTTTGTACATAGAAACACACTTGTATACAGACTGGAAAAAATAAAGAAGCTTACAGGACTTGACCTCAGAGAATTCGAGCATGCCATTACATTTAAGGTTGCTTTGATGGTTAAGAAGTATCTTTCATCAAAGTCCGGAAAATTCTAAAATTAATATCACTCATTGCAGTTTTTAATTGCAATGAGTATGTTTGCGTAAGAAGGCTGATTTTTCAGTTACGAAACCACCGAAAAATAAGGATATAACAATGATAAAATTACATAACGTTTCAAAAGTTTACCCAAACGGCACACAAGCCTTGAAAAACGTTACCGTGTCTATACCCGACGGCGATTTTGTGTTTATTATAGGTCCTAACGGAGCCGGAAAAACCACTCTCACCAAGCTTCTTCTTTGCGAAGAAAAACCTACCTCGGGAAAAATAGAGGTAAACGGTTACGATCTTAACAAGATAAGGAACAGTAAAATCCCATATTACAGACGTACCATGGGATTCGTTTTCCAGGATCATCGTCTTTTCCCCAATATGACTGTTTTCGAGAACGTTGCATTTGCAATGCACGTAATAGGAGAGCCCAACAGAGTTATCAAAAAGCGAGTTTGGAAATTCCTCAAGTACGTAAATCTTGAAAACCAAGCAAATCACTATCCCCATCAGCTTTCCGGCGGCGAACAGCGAAGAGTAGCTTTGGCAAGAGCTCTTGTCAATAATCCCAAAATCGTAATTGCCGACGAGCCTACCAGTAACAGTGACCCTGTTATGTCGGTTGAAATGATGGAGCTGTTGAAGAAGGTAAATGACCTTGGAAAAACAGTAATAGTAATTTCCCACGATATAAAAATGGTAAAATACTACAACAAGAGAGTTCTTACTCTCACGGACGGTCTTCTCGCTGACGACCATAAGAATCACGGAGGTGAAGAAGATGAAGCTTAAAGCACCGAAAATAGGATACTCTCTTAAGCTTGCCGTTATAGGACTGTTCAAAAACGCGGTAATGACTTTTTCATCAATATTCGTTTTACTGTCCTGCCTTATTATTATGGGAACGTTTTTCCTGGTAATAAAGAACATCAACTATAATATCGAAAAAATTGACGGATTTAACAAGATAGTTCTCTTTGTTGACAAGGAAGCTGACGAGTTTGAGGTTGCGGAAATCGGCGAAAAGCTCAATGACAAAAACGAATTCGCAGGCATTTCCTCAGTAGTATTTGAATCAAAGGAAGAAGCTCTTGAAAAACAGGTTTCTCAGTATACCGAAGCTAAGTTTCTTCTTGAAATGTACAAGGATAATAATCCGCTAAAGGATTCTTATATCATCACCTATTATCCCGATGCAGATGTAGAAACTCTGCGTATGAATATCGAAAATAAAATCGATCACGTTGCAAAGCTCAACGTGAACATGGACGTTGTTAAGCAGATACAAAATATAAAGAACGTTGTCTCTATTATCTTCTCATGGCTTCTTATCCTTTTGTTCTTTGTATCCCTGTTTGTAATTATCAACACAATTAAGCTGTCGGTATTTTCCAGACGCGACGAGATCGCTCTTATGCGCCATATCGGTGCAACAAATCTGTTTGTGTCTACTCCCTATCTCATAGAGGGACTTGCAATTGGTGCTATATCGGCAGGTATAGCCTATGCTGCTCAGTATCTCATTTACAAGTATTTGATGCTGGGATTGGTGGGACAGTACGAGATAATATCCATTCTGCCTTTTGCTGACGAAAAGAACGCTATTATTATAGGTTTTATTGCTATCGGTATCGCAACAGGCTTTGCAGGAAGTCTTATCTCGCTTAAGAAGTATAACAAGGAACACTAACAAGAGGTATAACAATGAAGAAATTAAAAAAAATATCCCTTGTCATCGCAGTTGCGATTGTCGGTCTTACGACAATTTTCTTCACCTCGGACGATTATAATATTACATCCAACGCCGCTACACTTGCAGAAAACAAAAAAGCTGTAAGAAATCTCGAAAGCGATTTAAAGAGCATCCAAAGCACGCTTTCACAAATAAAGGCAAATATCAACAAGGCTAAACAGAATCAGGCAAATCAGTTGCAAATCAAAGAACTGTTGGACCAAGAGGTAGCTGCAGCTGAAGAAGAGCTTGATACCTTGAAAAAGCTTATCGAAGGCTACAACGAACAAATCACAGAAAAAGAAGAAGCAATTTCTCAAAAAGACAGTAACATAGAAGAAACTTTGCAGATAATCAGCGACAGATTGGTAATGCAGCACGAAACGGGAAACAGCAGCATTATATCTTACGTTCTCGGTTCATCCGATTTTGCAGATCTGCTCACAAGAGTTGAAATTGCCAACACTCTGTTTGAGTACGACAAAACTCTGATTGAGGGATTGACAAACGATAAAATCGATTTAGCTCTTTTGAAAGACGAGCTTACTTCCACAAGAAACAAGTGCAACGAAAGTGTGCTTGCGCTTGAAGATAAACAGGTGGAGCTTCAAAGAAAAATTAACGAAGCTACTTCTTATCTTATAGCATATCAGAACGACGAATCAAAATATCAGGAGCAATATGATGCCAAGGCTGCTGAAATGGATCAGATAGCCAATGACATCAAAAAGAAGCTTGCAGAAATCGAATTGCAGGAAAGAACAAACTATTCCAACGAAGAATTCAGATTCCCCCTTCCCTACGATACAACTTATTGGAATACGGGCGGATTTGGTTGGAGAGTATGGAAGGACGGAAGCCGTCCTACCGACTTCCACAAGGGCATAGACTTTGCCTGTGCAAGAGGTACGCCAATTCTTGCAACAAACAGCGGTACGGTAATACTCCGCAGAAACTCTCCCAGCTTCGGTCTTTACCTTATTGTCGACCACGGCGGCGGAGTAACTTCTCTTTATGCACATTGCTCAAAGCTTCTTGTAGACGTTGACGATAAGGTTCAACGCGGTGATAAGATTGCAGAAGTAGGTAGTACCGGAAACTCAACAGGTAATCATCTGCACTTCTCAATACTTGAAAACGGCGAATACGTTGACCCCAAGAAATACATTTCTGAGCCTTAATCGGAGGTACTAACGGCAAATGAACAGAAAAATCCCTTTCAGTGCAAGTCTTGTACTGATGCTTATAGCGGCTTTGCTGACTTACCAGATAGTGACGGTACACAACGAAGTAAAATACAACAAGATAGTATCAGCATTCAACTTACAGCCTATAGAAAATCCCAAGCTTGCCGAAATAGATAAACTTGTTAGCGACTATTACGTAAAGGAAATTGACGAGAGTTACCTTTCGGATTCTCTTGTGTACGGATATGTATTCGGTTTAGGTGACATTCACGCAGGTTACTACACAGCAGAAAGCTATAAAGAATATATAGAATCGATTCACGGTGCACTGACCGGAATCGGTATCAGAGTTACGTTGGAAATGCTCGACGACGGTGTCACCGACAGAGTTGTTATATTTGAAATAATGGATAACTCCCCTGCAAAAGAAGCAGGAGTTATGCCGGGTGATATATTATACTCGGTTGAAGGAACACTATACAGCGAGCTTGGATATGATAAGACCTTGGAGCTCATGCTGGGCGAAGCAGGAACGGTTTTAAATTTCGAGGTTTTAAGGGGCGATAAAATTGTCGGCTTTGAAATTGAAAGAAAGCATTTTGATTCACAGCTTGTATCCTATAAGCTCACAGATGCAAACGCAACTATTGGATACATTAGAATTTATCAATTCGGAACTTCAACAATATCTCAATTTAAGAATGCAGTTGAATCGCTTAAATCACAGGGCGCAACCAAACTCATATTTGACGTGAGAAACAATCCCGGTGGAGAATTTGTATCGATAACAAGCGTTCTCGATTATTTATTGCCCGAAGGCGACATAATAATTACCCGAGACAAAAACGGCAACAA
>JAZSDT010000097.1:0-22268 GCA_045531285.1 Eubacteriales bacterium | reverse complement strand
GTATACTCAAAGATTACGATAGGCGAGCATTGCCCGCGGAGGCTCGCCGCTTTTTTATATACTGGTAAATTGCATTAAACCAACCTCGCCGTTTTACTTTGTATGGATATAGGCGAAGATGGGGATAGGCGAGCATTGCCCGCGGATGCTATCCGCTTATTCAAGAATATTTGACGTAATGTAATCAACGCCCATTTCCGCAAGCTTTTCAGCCGTTTCGGGTGAGTCTACCGTCCATACGTTTACCTCAAGACCTTCTGCGTGGAAGCGGTCAACCCATTCCTTTGTCATACAGTTGTGCGCATCGTCAATATCAAAACGGTACTCCTTGCACATTTCAAAAATCGTGTCCGAAAGCTCGGCGGCAAGGAACTGTATCTTGTTATCGGTAAGCTTACGGAGTATCTTGCAGTTATCTGCATAGAAGGAAATAAATATCATATTTTCAAGATATTCCCGTTCCTTTATCTCCCCAACCATTTTTGCAAGCTGTTCTTCGGTAAAGGGGGTCTTTATTTCAAGAACACATTTCTTGTCATACTTCTTGCAAACGTGAACGTATTCGGCAAGCGATGGAATACGAATGTCCTGTCTTATCTCGCTTCCGTCCTTATCGGGAAGGACTGTTGCCTGAAGCTCGGCAAGAGTAGACTCTTCTATAACGTTCTTGTATTTTCCGTTTGAAACTCTTTCGGGTGTGCCGTCATGAGAAAGCACAAACTTACCGTCCTTTGTCACTCTAACGTCGGTCTCAACACCGTAATAGGTGCGCTGTCCGGCAGCAAGAAAGGCAGGTACTGTATTCTCCCTTTCAAGACCGCTGACACCTCTGTGTGCAACCATTTTTACGTTGCCCTTGTTAAATTTTACCGTGTTCATAATAATACCTCCAATTAACTCACCGTTTGTTTTTTTCGTATTCTGCGCCAGTTATAAAAACCGTAAAGGTCGTTAAATAGAAACATAATAAAGCAAACTATCATTGGTACGTACGAAACGTCCTCAATGCTTGCCAATACCCAAAGCACAATAAGTACAATGTCGTTTAACGAATATCCTATGGCATAGTAAGGACTTCTGAGGAAGGTCAAATAGGATGCGGCAATACTTGTGGTTACCGATAAAGTGCTAAAGCCCAGATTCTTAGTTCCCAGAGCCAACAGTATATAGTAAAACGCTACGGTAGTAACAACCGTAAGCACTGCGCCGAAAGCCCATTGCTTTTTTGTAACGATACTTACCTCTACCTCTTTTGTACCCTTGTACGGATGTCTGAGCCAGGATATTACCGAAGCAAGTGCCGCAGGTGCCGACATTCCAAGATATGTTATCATTTCTCCGTAGTAGCCAAAGAAAAAGGAGACTATGCCGTAAAAAACCGAGAATATCAGACACAGCGCCTGACCGAACACATACCCCTTTGCCACAAATATCAAGGCTGTCACTCCCACAAGTGACGATATGGCGGTGAGTATGTCACCTGCACCCGACAGTACGTATGACAGCGTTACAACAATCACAGACGTCAGCCACAGACAAAGCTCAAATTTTGTAAGATCACGAAACGGATTTTTCATTTTTTACCTCGCATATAAACAAAAAGGCACCCGTCAAACACGTCTTCAAAGACCTAACGACGTGCAAACGAATGCGTACATTCACTACCCGGTGGCAGTGAATGAATTATATCATATGCATCCGTTTTTGTCAAGCATTTACAACACCATTATCAGCGTACCTGCTCCGATAAGGATACAGCCGACTAAAGATTTGAAAGTAAAAGCCTCGTGTAAAAATACAAATGCCAAAACAAGTGTAAAAACTACACTCAATTTGTCAATTGGCACCACCTTTGAGGCTTCGCCTATTTGCAGAGCCTTGTAATAACACATCCATGATGCACCTGTTGCAAGTCCGGACAGTATGAGAAATATCCAACTTTTTTTGCTTATGTCAGAAAGTCCGCCCTGAGCGTTGGTAAGAAACACCATTCCCCATGCCATAAGCACTACAACCACAGTTCGTATGGCAGTGGCAAGACTCGAATTTACTCCGTTTATGCCAATTTTAGCAAGGATAGAAGTCAATGCGGCAAATACCGCTGATGCCAGTGCGAAAACAAACCACATTTAAACGTCCCTCACTTTTTTTATTGCCTATAATTCAAGGCATGAATACAGCACGTTTCTCAACTCGTACTGCCATCTCAGTTCCCAGCCGTGCATCTCCTGAAAATAGGTCATT
Organism: Eubacteriales bacterium; assembly: GCA_045531285.1. Lineage (GTDB taxonomy): Bacteria > Bacillota > Clostridia > Oscillospirales > SIG627 > RGIG6353. The sequence goes on along the minus strand of JAZSDT010000097.1, from coordinate 20,024 downwards.
GCCAGCTTGTTTTTCGTATCGATCAGTGACATACTGCCGGCAGCTCCGTCCCAACCGAATTCACCCAGCGGCGACAAAGAGCCGCTTTTTGCCTTATCGATATGTGTGCGCACTCCAAGACCGTAGCCGTAACCGGTTCTGCCCATGTCCAAAACCTGTTTTTCCGACAGATAATTAATACTCATCAGCTCAACGGTTGACGGAGAAAGTATTCTGTTTCCGTTTTTTGCCAATCCGCCGTTTGCAAGAGCATCCAGGAAAAGCGCATAGTCATCAACTCTTGATACAAGTCCAGCGCCGCCGCATTCATAATCGTCGGTAAGTATGAAACGACAGCCAAGCGGCTCTCTTTTCACCGTTCCGTCGGGGCTCTTCGTATATCTGGCAGTAAGTCTCGACAGCTGTTCTTCGTTTTTGGGAATACCAAAGAAGGTCTCCTTCATACCAAGTGGTTCAAAAACGTTTTCTCTCATATAATCCCCAAGCTTCTGTCCCGACCATACCTCAATAAGTGCACCGAGCACGTCGTGGGCAAGGCTGTAGCGGAAGCGTGTGCCGGGCTCAAAGCCAAGAGGCATATCCGCCATTGCACAGACAAGCTCTCTTGTGGTTCTCTTTCCGTCGGCAAGTGCCTTAACTATCGCCTCGTCTGAAAGGTTGTAACTCATACCCGAGGTCATAGTAAACAGATGACGTATGAGCATAGGGGCTTTTGCGTAGCCGTTTTTATTGCATTCAAGATTATATTCATCGTTGTAGGGCGCTTGAACGTCAAGCTTCATTTTTTCAAATTCCGGAAGATATTTGCAAACGGGGTCGTGCATGGCATATTTCCCCTTTTCAAGAAGCTGTAACGCACCTGTTACTGTCAGCATTTTTGACATGGAAAAGATAATGTAAAGGTCATCTTTTTTTAATTCTTTTTTTGCTTCAAGATCCGAAAATCCTGTGCAATATCTGAATATTTCCTCGTGCTCACGATAGACCGAGCAATCCACACCCGGTACCTTATATTCCTTTACCATCCTGTCAAGATGTTTTTCAAGCCTTGTAAAATCCATATTATACTCCCTTACATTTTATTTCATGCCTTCATTGTATCACCTTTTTTGGAAAAAGTAAATAGTCTATTAAATGTTGTTTCCCAGTAAACAAAAGGCAATGCCAAAAAGCACTGCCTCATATCGTTGAGTTTATTTCAAATCACGCTCATGCAAAACTACTCCGTTTTCCACCAGCTTCTTTTGTAATGCCTTTACGTCAAGAGCCGAAAAGTCGTCCGTCATTGCCGCGGCAACACCTGCCGCCTCACCCGTGACGGCACAACAGGGTATAACGCGCATTATATCCCACATCACGTCGCCAACCGAGGTTATACGACCTGCACAAATAAGATTTTTTACCTTTGATGAATACAGTGTTCTGAACGGTACTTCGTACACCGGACCTCTCTTGCGCCAGTTTGACACCATTCCCACCGAATCCTCAAAATATTTATGCTCTTCATCAATTTCAAGAGTATATTCACCGTCTATTCTTCTTGTCATTCTCAGCTGTGGAATAGTAGCTATGGTCACGGGAACGACGGTTTCGTCCTTCTCACGCCTTTTTTTGACGTCATCAAGAAGATACTTATGCGCTTCGCACGTCATATCGGATATTTCTTTTCCGTCAACTCCCGTGTATCTGTTAGGAGACAGCTTGGGAATATCCTCTGAGCCGAGAATATCGGCATAGCCCAGCATATTCAGATTGTAGCCAGATTTGTCAAGAAAATAATACCAAGCGGCAAGTATGTTCTTAGGAGCAAAAAGAGCTGTGGGGGCTTTGGCAAATTCAGCAATATCAGCATCACCTGTTGCATCTACAACGGATGTTATCTTATACGCCTGTCTGCCCGATTTGTTTTCCGTTATTATATGGTCTATTCTGTCACCGCTCATGCTGACACCTACCGCATAGGTTCCATACAGAAGGTCAACTCCCTGTGACAGCAAAAGCTTTTCTGCAAGGATTGCAAAAAGCTGTGCATTGTACTGCACCTCAAAGCGCTTGTCATTTTGGGTTCTTGTACCAACTCCGTCGAGCCAGTTTTCAGGGTATCTTGCTTCTGCGCCCATTGATATGGAAAGTCTGAACAGCTCCTCGGCAATACCAAAGGATACCTGTTTACCAAATCCGTCACAAAGAGGCAGATAAATTGTAACAAGCCCTGCAGTACCAAGACCGCCAAGCATAAAGGACCTTTCAAAAAGCACCGTCTTCTTGCCCTGCCTTGCCGATGCCAATGCAGCAGAAATACCGGCAAAGCCCCCTCCGCACACTGCTACGTCATATTCACCGACTACTCTTGTTTCAAGAGTCTCTCTTATCATAATAAGTTACCTACCTTTTCAAGTGTTTCGCCATCGTCCACGTATATATCCGCAACCTTTTTTGCCAAGTCGCTTCCGTAGTTACATTTGTCATATATTCCTACCGTATGAAAGCCCGCCTTTGATGCAGTTTCGAGAGCAGTAGCAGAATCTTCAAATATCCAAGTTGTCTCCATATCTGTGCCAAGATACTCCAACGCCTTGAAAAATACGTCGGGATGCTCCTTGCCCTTTCCTATTTCACTGCAAGAAATGAGCTTGGGAAAGAACCTGTCGATTCCGCATTTCTTCATTGCCAGAGCCACAAGGTCGGGAGCTGTGGCAGACGCCACGCACATTTTCACACCTTTTTTTGAAAGTGTCTCCAAAAACTCCACAGCGCCCTTTTTGGGCTGAACTGTATTTGTATAGAAATCGGCTATGTAATCCGTAGTATACTGCCAAAGGGATTCTCCGCTTTCGGCAATACCGTATTTGTCATGTACGAGAGTCATCGCACCAAGCAAAGTCATTGTTCTTATTGCCCTGTCATCTTCCGCAGTGGGTCTGAAACCGGTTTTGCCCAGAAACATTGCTCCCATGTCCTCCCAAAGCAGCTCCCACACACTGAGGGAATCAATGAGAGTGCCGTCCATATCAAAAATTGCACCTGTTATCTTCATTTAATTTTCATCCTCACGTTTTTGTTATAAGTCGTTATCAGAAACGTCATATTCCTTTAAAAGCGTATGACCGCAGCCAAAGCATTTGTCTCTGGTTTTGGGATTGTTACAGCCACACACCACGCAATTGAGAAATCCGTCGTCTTTTTTGGATATTATCAAAAGGTTGCTTATGCCCTTGAAATGAATTACCGTATCTCCCACCTTATACTCCGACAAAGCGCCGCCAAAGGTATTGACCTTGACCCTCTTCAAGCTTCCGTCGTCTCGCTTTGCCGTCACGGCGACAGTATACCTCGTATTTATTCCTCTTTTTGCCACCGCTTGCTTGCCCGGTGCGTATCTCACACTGCCGCCTGTTCCTATACGAGATTCGGTATAATATGCAACGTCAACCACCGTCCCTTTCCAATTGCCATTGAAAAAGCAGAACGGAACACCCGTCACCGCAAACGGAGCAATCACCAAAACGCTAAAAAGTATGCCTCTTCTCCAGGACAGCCAAAATGGAAAAATTTCTTCTTTGTAATAGAACAGCATCACCAAGCAAAAAAGTAATATTCCGCCGAAGAGTAACAGCTTTTTTGCCGCTTTATTTTTTGCAAAACGCTCTACGTCTTCCGGTAAACCGTAGACTTTTGTGTCATAATTCTCCATACAGCACCCTACATAATTTCTTTAAAAATCGCTTTAAGCTCCTCGGGAGTAGTTACCACGTCTGCACCCGACATAGAATCCTCGATTTGCGAAATTCTGCTTCCTCCGATTATGGGGAAGGTATCAGGACAGTCGATAGAACACATTGCACCGCATACAATTGCTCCCACCGAGCAATTGTATTTTTTTGAAAGTGCCTTCATTACCTCGACCTTTTCAAGATTTTCTTCACACAAATAACGCTTTTTAGCCTTTTCGGAAAGGGCGTCTACACCTTGTTCTGCCACTTTTGAAAAGAATCCCTTCGCCTGAGAGGAATATGCCACAAGAGGCATTCCCGCTTTCTTGTAAAACTCAAATTCATTCTTGTCCATACCCACAAGTCCGCCTCTTTCACCAAGACAATATGCAGGGTTGAAGCGTATCTGACTTGCCCCAAAGCCTATAAGCGAATGCTGTTTTGCATATTCGTTTACTGCTTTTATTCTGTCAGACTGCCAATTTGAAGCGCCAAATTTTTGTATCTTCCCCTCTTTGACAAGCCTGTTCATTAATTCCGCTACTTCGCCGGGGTCAATTACCCTGTCGTCGCGGTGAAGCCAATAAAGCTCTATGGAATCCGTTCCAAGCGCCTTGAGGCTTTTGTCCAGATCCGAAACGATTTCCTTCTCTGTAACTCTGGAGCACTCTCCCGCATCCGGCTCATAGTAAGCACCCTTTGTAAAAACGTGCATCTCCGATGCTTTTCTGTCCTTGAGCCACTTGCCTACTATTTCCTCGGACACGCCCTTGGCATAAAGACGTGCAGTGTCAATATGCGTTCCGCCGTTTTCACGGAATTTATCCATTATGGCAAAAGCATCCTCCTGTGAAATTCCGTCACCGAAATATGCCGTTCCCAGAAACATTTTAGAAGCCTTCTGCCCAAAAGCATTTGAATATCTCATTTGTTTCTCCGTTTTCTATCCGTATATTTTACTGTCCTTGTATATATCCTCAACAGCTTTGGAATTGTTATTTTTGTGTGACAAAAGCCATTGAAAAACCTCTTTATTTTTCAAGGTATCGTTCCATGCATCGTGACCGTTTTCGGGGTAAATCGTCAGCCTTGCGTTTCCTCCCCTTTGATTGACAGCGTCCACCATCTTTTGTGATTCCTCGGGAAAAACTACCGTATCCTTGCCGCCGTGAAATGCCCAGACAGGTACGTTGACAAGCCTTGAAGCATTCCAATACATACCTCCGCCGCAAATGGGAACTATAGCCGCAAACAGCTCAGGCATACTCATTGCAAGCTGCCAAGCACCATAACCGCCCATACTTATTCCCATAAGATAAACTCTTTCACGGTCACAGTAGCCATCACCTGCAATCCTGATTGCAAATCTTTTTAGCAAATCAAATATATCAAACCACGTGTTTGTATGGCATTGAGGCGCAACAAGCACAAAGGGAAAATCCTCATACTGTTGGGTTACGGTAAAAGAAGCATTGCCAAGCAGCATCTCGGGGTTCTGTCCCCTTGTTCCCGAACCGTGAAGCACAATGATTACAGGATACCGCTTCCCTTCCTCATAGCCGTTTGGAAATCTTACAACGTAATCAAGCTCTTCAAACTTTTTAAATTTAACGTCCATTTTCAGCATAGACCTCTTTCATCGAACTCCACAAATACAGCCCTTTCCATCGGCATTCTTTCGGGACAGTGTATGCTCATATAACGCTTGCCGTCAAGTCCGTCAAAAAACATTGCGTGACCGCCGTTTTCCGAGAAAATCGGCTTCTTTAAATGCTCCCACTTCCCACGTATGCTGTCAGATACTGCCCCAAGCACAACGTAATTACCGTCGGGCATCGGAGACCAGGTAAGGAGCAATCTGCCGTCACCAAGCTTTTGTACAAAGGGCGCATCCGAGCCATACCGTGTTATCATTTTCCCTTCGTATTCAAAGGAGTCGGGAATATTCATCGCCTCATCCGATACAAACAGGCAAAAAGGCTCTCCAACTCTTTTTCTCAAATCGCAAGTCAGCTCTACTGCCCATATCGCACCTATATAACAGCCTCTTTTTTCAACGTAGTTAAAGGGCCAATCTGCAGAATAAACAATATAGGGCACACCGTTTTCCACGTACAAACTTGCATCTATACAGCTTCGGTCAACAGGTGTTGCAGGCTCGTTGGTAATTGGTACGAATATTCCGTCGGGAGTGTCGCACACGGATATTTCTGTGCCTCTGAGTCCGTTCTTGCCAAGCAAAGACAAAAACATATAGTATTTGCCCTTGTACACATGTACCTCGGGCGCCCAAAGGTCTGCACAGCCCCATGAATCCTCCGAGAGTGTATAAACCACCCGGGGCTCACTCCACTCCTGTAGATCACGGCTTTTCAGCACCCATATATTTTTGTTGTCGGCAGTATATTCGGACTTGTACATATAGTACGTACCGTTATGTACTACAACGTATGGGTCACGAATTCTTATGTCTTCTCTTTTCATATTGCGCTCCTTAAAATCTGTTTATTCAATTATACTATTCACCACAGCTTTTGTCAACCGAAAGCCCATTGTTTAAAAACAAAGGCTCTCCGCCGACCGTTATCACCGTAATTACCTCATTTCATCTTACCAAAATCAATGGGACTCGGATGTAGTTCCTGAAAAATGTATAAAGCAAAAAGCGGTCACCGACCGCTTTTTTATATGCTGGGAAATTGCATTAAAACAGCCTCGCCGTTTCGCATTGTAGGGATATACCTAATGGTTACGATAGGTGAGAATTGCCGGAGGAGGCACTCCGCACGATCCTCTCAGTCAATGCTGTAGCTATTTGCTGAATGCCGTAAATGTTTGGATGAACCATATCGGCGGAAAGTCCCGCAATATTCCCCAGTACGTCAAGCCCGTTTATATACTCCACGTTGGGATACGAGGTCTCTTTTACCTGAGATTCAATACAGTCACGCCACTTTCGAGCATCCGTACCACCCAAATAATCGTTGTGACAATACAATGGCGAAATAACGTAAATTTTTTTATCGGGATTTCTGCCTGCTACCTGATGCAAGACGTTGCTCACTCGCTGACAAATCAGCTCCTTATCCCATGAAAGCACGTTGATACCAAGCTCCAACAACGCAACGTCCCAAACGCTTTTTTCGCCCTCTGAGGCAATATAGTCTATAAGCTCAGGCTCCATACGGCAGCTGCCGGGCATACCCAGATTTATCAAATCAAAATTAAGATTATGAGCCAACACAGATGACCAGGTACATGACGGTGTCACTGAATTTGAACCGTGTGTAATAGATGAGCCGTACGTAAGTAATGTCCTTTGGGGAAGCTGACTTCTTTCGGGAGGACACACGTCCCCTTCAACGTCAAGAAGTTCGAAGCTTCCTCGGCAAACCACCCTGACTACCTCAACCGACCATCCATATCCGGAATCGGCAGACACTTTCTTAAGCATTTCCATATTATGAGGCTTATTTATAACTATTTCGGACTCTCCGCAAAAGAAACTTCCTTCTCCAAAGCAATCCCAAGCCCCCTGCAAACCGCCAAAGAAAACGTTTATAGCAGCCCTGCCCTTAATTCTGAGCTTTACCGTATCACCTTTCATAACAAATCGAAGCTCGATGCCTGTTGAGTTTCCGCAGGCTCTTTTTCCGCCCTCACTCTCCATAGCACCGTAAACCGTCTCGGGAACTCTCAGCCACCTTACGCCTCCGCCCTCGCATTCAATAAGATGAGCGGCGTTGTGTACGTCAATGTTTTTAAATATCATTTTATTCTCCTCCAAAAACCTTTTCCAAATACAGCTTTACTTCGTCTGCCTTTGGTATTGACGGTGCGGCACCCTTGCGGGATACGGCTATTGCCGCGGCAGCAGACGCCGTCCTCAGCACCAATGAGATGTCCTCGCCGCTTGAAATACCTTTTGCAAAATATCCTGTAAAGGTATCTCCCGCTCCGGTGGTATCCACCGCTTCGGTCTTAAAGGCAGGACACTCCACAAGCTCTTCACCGTCGTAATAAACGCATCCCTTACTTCCAAGGGTAAGCATTATTTTAAGCTTTGGATATTTTTGATTCAGAACAGTCAACGCTTCGCGGCAGTTGCCGCATCCTGACAGCTCCTGAGCCTCTATTTCATTGAGGATAATATAATTAAGCTTGCCAAGGTCAATACCGTATATTCTGTCATTTATGGGCGAAGGGTTCAGCATTATACACATTCCCTTTTCGTGCGCCCTGTTAACAGCATAGTCCACGTTAGATATTTCGTTTTGTAAAAGCAGCATATCTCCACTGTCAAAATCATTCAGCACAGTGTTGATATATTCCTTTGTTACACTGCCGTTTGAACCTTCGTAAATAATAATTGAGTTTTCTCCGTGTCCGTCAACCTGTATTATAGCGTGTCCGTTTTTGGTATCAACGGTTTTGAGATATGAGGTATCAACACCGCTGTCCAAAAGAACCTCTTTCAGCGTATCTCCATCATATCCGATACAGCCTGCGTGATAAACCGTAGCACCGGCACGGGATAAAGCAATAGACTGATTCAGCCCCTTGCCTCCGCAAAACACATCCATTCTCTTTGCCCTTACAGTTTCACCCTCTCTCACAATAGCTTCAAGAGAGTAAACGTAATCTATATTACAGGAGCCCAAATTTAAAATCTTCAATTTGTCACCTCATTAGCCTTCTGCAATTTTGAAATTGTCGGGAAATAAACGGCAAGAAGCATTATAATAGACGATATCCATCCGATAGGCCATACAAGATACAAAAAAGTAAGATTTGGGCAAAGCGGGAAAATCACGTAAACCCAGACAAATCTGAACAGGCACATAAACAACATTGTAGCGATAGTGGGATAAATTGGCTTTCCCAGTCCTCGCAAAACGCCTCCCGTAACCTCGTTGATGCCGCAGATAAAATAGGTACTTGAGATAATTACCATTTTCTGCTGAGAGAAAGCAATGACCTCGGGAGTCGAGGACATAATCGACGAAAGCTGACCTGAAAAAATTGCTGACAGAGAGCCAAAGGAAGCACCGAATGCAACCGTGATAAATATAGCTTTGAGAAACGCTTGCTTTACCCTCTTTATATTGCCTGCACCGACGTTTTGTGCTATATAGGGCGTTGCCGCATAGGATGTGGCACAGGATATCTGATAAAGTACGCCGTCGAACTGATTGGCTATTGCAATACCCGTTGTGGCATTTTCTCCAAATCCGTTTACTGCAGTTGAAATAACTGCGTTCGCTAACGAATACAGCGCACTCTGTAAGCCTGCGGGAATACCTATAAACAGTATCTCACGAAGCTCGTCAAGGTGAAAGCGGAGTGCGGAAAAAGTAAAATGGATTCGGTCCTTACTTCTTATAACCATAGTAAATGCAAGAGCCGATGAAATAACGTTGGCAATTATTGTGGCATATGCAACACCGTCAACCGTCATATCCAAGAAAATTATAAACAAAAAATTCAGCGCTACCTTCACAATTCCGCTGAAGGTAAAAAAATACATAGGATGCTTGGTATCTCCCGAAGCCCTGAGAATAGATGCAGAAAAGTTATACAGCATCTGAAACGGTACTCCGCAAAAATAAAGCCTGAAATAAAGTACGGCTGAAGGAAGAATGCTGTCGGGACAGTTTATCAAGGTCAAAAGAGGCTCTGCTAACGCAATGCCTATAAAAGCAAGAGCTATACCGCCTGCCAATGCAGTTGCAATAGACGTGCCAACCGCCTTCTCAACACCCAGTTGATCGTGTGCTCCAAGGCGCTTTGCAACAACAACGTTTGCCCCTGTGGAAACACCCACAAGTAAGCCTGTGCACAACGTAATAAGTACGCCGCAAGCACCTACTGCGCCCACCGCAGTATCGTTTGCATACTTGCCCAATACCGTCATATCTATAATGTTGAACAGGTTTTGCAAAACGTTCATTATCATTATAGGAACAGCCATGGACAAAAGACCCGATGCTATAGGTCCTGAAAGCATATCAACTTTATTTCTCATAAACATAAATTCCTTCTATAGATTAACGCAACAAAATCGCTGTAGCTTTTTACTACAACGATTTGTTTTGCTTCACCTGAGTACGATGTCCGATTGCTACATATCGGCTACCAGCAAGCTCTTGCTGTGCTTGTCAAGGTCATGCCAGTTATCTATAACGTATCGGTTGTCATCCGAATCGCGCACACGCACTCTGCCGTCGGTATAAATACGAATGTCGCTGTTGCGGTTGCGTATATCAAATTCTTTCCTTCCTCGGTCAGTGTCCACTATCCAATGAAGATTGCCGTATTTTTCTGCGGTGCTTATTATCTTTGTTATCTCGGGAACCAGATAATAGTCCTCAAGACTTGCCCTTACCACCTTTATGCTGTCGAAATTAAGCTCTGCAACGTTTTTGATTACCGCCCTTTCCACGCCTTCCGCGTCAAGAAGCGTAATATATTCATCGGGACGGTTCACAGGGAAAAGTCTTCTCGGCTCAAGGTTCTCAAACCTTTCACCGTCGGCGCAGGAAAGATGAACAAGGTTATTCTCGGCAGCTATTACCGAATCGTCTTTTGTAACGTATCTTCTATCCATATCCTTGCCTCCTTAAAATCTTTCTTCTTCGCGCATACGCTCGGACTCCGCCGCCATAGACTGAATCTGAACAAGCTTGTAATACTTACCCTTCATAGCCATAAGCTCTTCGGGAGAACCGTTTTCAACTATCTTGCCGCCGTCGACAACGATAATACGGTTAGCACGGCGAAGAGTTGAAAGTCTGTGAGCTATCATAAGTGTGGTCTTGCCTTCTATGAGACGGTCTATAGCCTCCTGAATGAGATGCTCCGTCTCCGAGTCAACTGCCGCTGTAGCCTCGTCGAAAATAAGGATAGAGGGATTCATCAGCACAGCTCTGGCAATGGATATACGCTGCTTTTCACCGCCGGAAACACCTACACCGCGTTCGCCCAGCATAGTGTCATAAGCGTCGGGCTGACGTGCAATAAAGCCGTGAGCGTTGGCAACGTCCGCCGCCTTAATAACGTCATCAACCGAAGCGTCGGGATTACTGTATGCAATATTGTTAAAGATAGTGTCGCTGAACATCATAGGCTCCTGCTGTACGTAGCCTATCTGTCCACGGTAGCCTGCAAGGTCAAAGTTCTTTATGTTGTGACCGTCAACAAGTATCTCACCCGAATATCCGTCATAAAAACGCATAAGCAGATTGATAAGCGTTGACTTACCCGAGCCCGTAGTACCGACAATACCAACTACCTCTCCGGGTTCTATCGTGATACAAACGTCGTCGAGAACCTTCTTTGTACGGTCAAAGGAGAATCCTACGTGAAGGAATTCGATCTTACCTTTGAGCTTGTCGGGAACTACGTGATTTTCCGCCTGTGTTTCAGGCTCTGCTTCAAGTATATCGAGAATCTTTTCCGTAGATGCAAGAGCGCCTTGGAAGGAGTCCGAAAGATTGGCAAAGAAGGTAACGGGAGTATAGAACATTGAAGCGTAGGAAATAAAGCTGATTATAAGACCTGCCGAATATGCCGGGTTTTCACCCTTAAGCACCAGCGAACCGCCCACGCCCCAGATAATCAGTGAGCCGCAGGTAACAAGAAATCCTATAACGTGAGGGAAAATAGTTGCAATCTTACCTATTTTAAGGTCCATCTGCAACCAATCGTTGTTCTTTGCTTCAAACTTTTCCGCCGAACGCTTTTCACCCGTAAAGGACTTAACGACCTTGATACAAGGAATGGTATCGGCAAGAGTAGCAAATACAGATGACCAACGTCGCCAGATACGGCGGTAATAAGGCTTGATCTTCCTTGAAAAGAATCTGGAAGCAAGCGCTATAAATATTACGGGAATAAGCGAAAGCAACGTGAGATACGGGTCAAGTGCCATCATTATGCACACGATACCTATCATCTGGAAGAAGTGCACGACAGCTTCCTGCGAAATACGAAGCATAAACGCCTGTAACGTAGAGGAGTCGCCTGCAATACGGTTAATAACAGAGCCGGTGGAAGTCTTGTCGTAAAAGCTCATAGGCAGATACTGTGCTTTTTTATAGATATCGTTACGAAGAGATGCAACAGCCTTGTCGCCCACTATTCTCAGCTGATACGAACGCAGAGTTCCTATGCCGTAGTGACCGAGATGAGTGATCAACAAACAGAGTATCATCATAATGAGCATATCTATTTTATCGTCACCCAATAGCCGTGCAATATCGTGAATTATAGGCAATCCCGTACCCTTGGGAGTTTCGGGGAATACGTTGTCCACAATGAATCCCGTTACTACAGGAGGAACCAGTGCCATAAACGTAGTCAGGAAGTTAAGCAGTATACAAACCAAAAGTCTCGGTACGTGAGGCTTAAGATATGCCGACAGCTTTTTTATGACCTTGGACTTTGAACGGCACATAATACACTCGGCACCGGGATGGAGCAGAGTGCGTCCGCACTTAGGACATACCGACAGTGCGCGCTCAAAGGTAACGCCCATAATTGCGACCTCTTCATTAAGGTCAGCGCCATCTCCCACGTGGGAAATAAAAAGAGCTGCGGCATCGCAAAGGGCGGATATAGTATATGTAAAACGGAAGAAGACCTCACGCTTGCCATTAGGCATAACAGCCGACAGCGTGGCGTTTCCGTACATACGCTTGGACACAACGTCCTTCATGTCAGAAAACTGTATCCTTTGACACTCGCCCGGAACTCCGTCATAGCACATTACCGAATCCTTGGTAAATATCAGTGCCGTCTGTGTGTAGCGTCCCTTTTTATTAAGGTCACCCACAATGACGAAAAGCGGTTCTCCTCCCTCTTTAATAAGCTCTTCAATAGGAGCTACAGCACCCTCGGGAATGTCTTTGTTCTTCAGCAGATGCTTAAGATTGTCGTTTTCGTTCATGATTCATCCTCCTTGATTTTGCAATCGCATACTCAGGTAGTTTGATTATTCCTTTTTTCGCCATAATAGTATCACAAACCCCTGCGAAAAGTCAACCCCTTTTCACATTATTTTTCCGTTATTTTGCATAAAAGAATTTTTGACAGTTTTATTGGTTTGTGAAAAAATAACAAAAGCAATGAACGTTCTGTTCACCGCTTTTTGATATGTTTAGAATTTATTTGCCAAAGCATTCTTTCCTTCCCAATCTTCGTCGGGATTGACGCCAAGCAGACTTGAAACCGTAGGGGGAACGTCCATAATAGAAACGTCACTTATCTCCTTGCCTTCCTCAATGCCTTTACCGAAGGCAATAAACGGTACGGTCATATCCTCGGGCATTTCTGTGCCGTGGGACCTGTCGTGTCCGCCGTGGTCGGAGGTCACTATCACCACGTAATCCTCGTGGAGAGTCTTTACTATTCTGTCAATATTTCGCCAGCTGTTGTCAAGAGCCTTCATATACTCCTCACTCATCCAGCCAAAAGCGTGTCCCGCCTCATCAAGATATCCAAGATATAAAAATGTAAAATCTACGTTATTGTTTCCAATATACTCAATTGCACAGTCGGTAATTATATTATTTGCCTCTTCATATCCGTGAGTCCTGCCTGCGCAGAAAAAGGAATACGACAGCGAGCCGGGTCTTGACAGGTCTCTGAGCTGCTCCCAATTATAAAAGAATGCACACTTTTTCTTGGCTTCGGCAAGAACGTCAAAAAGACCTTTTATCGGTCTCACCTGCGGCATATAATAATTCGTTGTAGTACCGTGTCTACCCGGATCAACGCTATGAAACATTGACATATGACAAGGAAGCGTAACCGACGGCATAACCGAAGATGCCTTCATTGAATAAACTGCTCTTTCAATATACGACCTTGCCGTTGTGTTTTGCACCACTGCATCCGGCCTCATTCCGTCAACCGATATAAGTAATACTCTCATAATTTATTCTCCTTTGACAATTTTAATCTCACGGTAAAACTTTTCAACCGCCTCCAAAGAAACAACTCCCGATTGCTCGGACTGTGCATTGGACATTCCTGATGCCATTCCCAACCTTACACAATCACGCAGCTGCATTCCTCGGCAGAGCCCCACCGCCACGCCCGCAACCGTACTGTCGCCTGAACCTACGGTGTTTTTTATCTGTATCTTTGGTATATCAAATTTATAAAGCTCGTTTTCATCAAAAAGCGCCGCACCGTCACCGCCCAAGGTAGTAAATGGCACTTCTATCCCCATGTTATACAGCCTTACAAGTGCATCCTTTACGTCTGTTTTCTCACCAAACAGACTTGTAAGCTCGTCGCGGTTTGGCTTTATCATATAAGGCTTTGCCTTTATTACGCTCTCCAAAGTCTTTTGGCTGGTATCAACAATGACTTTTTTACCCTTTTCTTTTGCTATACCTATAAGCTTGCAATAAAAATCTCCGCTCAAGCCTCCGGGCAGACTTCCCGAAATACAAATTACGTCATAAAAATCTACCTCATCGCAATAAGCTCTCACAAAGGAGCTTTCTTCTTGTGCGCTTATCTCGGGCCCCGTTTCAAGAAGCTCGCCTGTATTTCCGTTAGCATCAATAATATCGATATTTCTTCTTGTTTCGCCTTGAATTTCCGTAAAAGCACACCTGATTCCAAGCTTTTCCGCCTCGGTTCTGATGAAATTACCGTTACTGCCGCCTATAAAGCCCATTGCGGTAACTCTCTCTCCCAAAGCTCTTGCCACTCTTGCCACGTTCAGCCCCTTGCCTCCCGCGCTCATAACTGTTTTTATTGGTCTGTGAACGTTGCCCATATTAAAGCTTTTAACAAAATATGCCACGTCCATGGCAGGATTAGCCGTAACTGTAAGTATCATAAAGCATTCACCCTCATATGTATTTCTAAAGCTCATAATTTCTCTTTTGCAAATATGAGCCTCCGTCATAAATCGGGGGCTGTAAAAAGCTCTGTTGAGTTTTTTACAGCCCATTAAGTTTATATGGATTCGATTTTATTCTTCATACTCAAGCTATCCTCGGGAGAGAGAATGCCTGTTGTGATATGATATGTCAACGACTCGCCGGGCTGGAGATATTTTTCCAAACCGTGCTCCTTGCAGTACAAATATCCCATATGCTGAGCAGTTGCGGGAAGCACCATACCCAATGCATCCTCGTCTGTTGTTCTTGCAATCCATCTTACGCCGAAGGGAAGCTCGCCCGGCTTGTGTGATACGTAGCACGCATATCCGTCGGGAAGAAGCTGCATTGTATGCGCGTTGCCGTTTTCGTCGGCGTCATACTTACAGGTAAACACAATTTCGGGTGCATAGCTCTGTGTTGCAGAGTCAATTGTATCCATAATCGAAGCATCCTTATCAAGCTTTTCAAGGTATGCGTTTGTTTTATCTCCGCCGGGATATCCTTCGGGAACCTCGTGATGAGCAGTAATGTTTTCGCGCTTTGCCGTATAGTAAAGCTTTGCGCCGTCAACAGGACGGTAGTTGATATGGCAAAGATAGAAATACTCAAGAGGAAGGTCCTTGCGGTTTGTCAACGTTATATGCATTTCGATAGTAGAAGCATTCTCGTAAAGTCTGCACTCGGGTGAGAATTCGTAATTGTGCTCAAAAGCTCTCTTGAAGGTATAGCTTCCGCCAAGAGAAATGTATTTACCCTTTTCATCTTCACCAACGATTATGTATGCCTCGTTGTATTTAGCAATAGGAAGCTCGCCGTGAGGAAGATGTGTGTCCTCACTTGTGGGATTTCCCATAGCGGTAAGACCGCAATGCATCAAGAATGCACCGTAGCTCTCACCGTAAAAATTATAGCACACCTCAGGCTCGTCGTAAATCGACTTCATAACCATATTGTGTCCGAGAAACTCCATATCCCAAACCTGCTGACCTACAAAAGGCAAAAGAGTTACGTAGCCCTTGCCGTTTGAAAGCTTAACAGCTTCAATGCCCGTAGAATACTTGAAAAGAGTAGCCTTAAGCGTTCCGCCGTCAAAAAATGTTTTTTCCTTTTCAACAAAAAATTCTTTGTATAAATTGATTCTGTTCATAATATCCCTCGCTTATATAAAATTCTGTTTGTACCTAATTGTACCATATCTCTTTTTAGAAGGCAAGACTTTTTTTATATACCAGGAAATTGCATTAAATCAACCTCGCCGTTTTTCATTGCAGGGTTATATTCAAAGGTTACGATAGGCGAGCATTGCCAGCGGTCGCTGACCGCTTTTTTATTTACTCAAAAATTTCTCTGAATCATCTATAATATACTGTGTACTCTTTTAATTTGTCTTTTCTGTTATACAGCTCATGACTTCCCGTGTTCCTGATATGAAAGACTACTCGGTCGGAATAAACCTCAAAAACCAAAAACTGCGCAAGCTTTGGAGTTGCAGTGCCCGGAAAATACTTCAAGTCCCCCTCTCCGCCATAACCCTCTATTCCGTCATTCTCAAAATACTGTGCGCCAAAAGGTCTGAGTCCTCCCATGTGGACGAAGGAATAGGCATATTTCTTTCCTCGGGAATCCGATTCATTTAAATTATTTCCCAGAGGCATATTATTCTCGTCAATATGTAAAACAGCCCCCGACGAGCATTCCCTGTAGCAAGACCTCTCGCCGTGTACGTGACCGTAAAGATAAAAGGCGTTTTGATGTCCTCTGAATACGTCGTAAAATAAAGAACGGTCTCCGTTTATCATAGTTTCACGCATTACACCGTCATTATAGTAGTATATCGCCGACAGATGTCCTACAACAAATACACACTTTTTACCGTCAGGGTCAATTTCATCAAGCTTATTCTTCACCCAAATCAACGTCTCGTTACTGTAATATCCTTCGTGAGAATTGAAGGCGGTATTCGGGTCAATATTGATGCCTATAAAATCAATGCCGTTAACAACGTAATGAAATGCTCCTAGGTAACGCTCGTTTGGCTTGTGCTCCGCTGTGAGAATAAGCCTTTCGTTTTCGTCAAGCTTTCCAAAGGAGCTATCCATCAGGTCATAAAAGTCGGTTGTATTATAGGGCTCGTTATCCTCTGTTCCTATATCACCCAGTATCATATCGTTGTTACCCGCAACGTACATAACCTTGTTATTCTTAGCACTTTTTGAAATGCATTCATGCATTTTCTTTTTCAAATCAAGAAAATTTTTCTTCGGCAATGCACAGGATTTGTTCCAATGAGGATAATCCGATACATTATCACCGCCGACAATGGCAATATCAGCCAAGCCAAACTCCTCTGTCGCAAGCTCATTTGCTTGGATAAGTGATTTTCTGATGGTGGTAGGATAATCCAACATAGCTTGCTGATTATGTATGTCCGTAAAACAAAAAGCAGTCAGTATCTTTTTCATTTTTCTCTCCGTTTTATAATAATTGTGTCAAGTGCGTTGGTCTCTGCTTGAGGCTCATAAGTATTCCGTGGGGAAATTGTTGTCGGTTATGATTTGAGTGATTTCGCTTTTGTAACAAACGTGGTGAGAGTAAATTCGTCCCGCTTTACTGCTGTCACACAAAAATACAGTTTGTATTCCTCTCTTTATCGCCGCGCGGCGCAGGGCGGTCTCGCTTTGGGATACGTCGGTTATCTCTCCGTCGATGTCTATTCCCTGACTGGAAAAAAACACAAGCTCAGGGCGATACATATCCAAAGCCCGACAAGCAAGCTCCCCTACGTAAGCAAGATTTCTCGGAATAAGCTCCCCTCCCGTCAAAATCAATTGGTTGTTCGTGAAGGCAAGTGTGTCAATAACCTTTTGACTGTTGCTGATGACCGTCATATTATTTCTGTGTTTGATATATGGCATCATGTGGAGAGCAGTAGAAGAAGAATCTATAAATATGGTCTGTCCGTCTTTAACGAGCTCTGCCGCTTTTTTTCCGATTTCATCTTTTTCGTCGGCGTGCTGAAAACTGCGTAGAGTAAGCGGCATTTCCTCTTTATTTAAAGTAACTCCGCCGTAAACACGCTTCAGCAGCCCTTCTTTTTCCATAGAGTCAACGTCGCGTCTGACAGTTGCTTCGCTGACGTATAACAGCTTAGCAAGCTGACCTATCCTCAGTGTCGGCGTTTGTTCCAAAAGTGCTCTTATTTGGTTAACACGTTCAATCTGTAACATTTTTACCCCATTTCTTGCAAGACTTTGATGATTTTTGTGAAAAAGTTTCATCTTTCGTGCCAACAATTGACAAACCTTGCAATACTATTTATAATCATTATAGTATAAAGATTCTTATTTTGCAATCATTTTATGAAAGGAATAACAAAAATGGCAACAATTACAGTAATTTGTTCGGGAATGATGGGAACTGCCATCACATTTCCGGCAGCACAAAACGGACATACTATTCGTCTGGTGGGCTCTCCGTTGGACAACGAAATAATTGAACACGGACAAAAGACAAAAGAGCATCTCAATCTGTCAAAATACAGAAAAAACAACCCCACAAGCGGAGTTGATGCGCCTGTTTTGACCTCCGACAACGTTACTTTCCACTATTTTGAGGAAATGGAAGAATGCATCAAAGGTGCGGATCTGATTATTTGCGGTGTCTCTTCCTTTGGTATTGATTGGTTCTGCAACAACGTAATTCCAAAGCTTCCCGCAGAAATTCCCCTTTTGTCAATTTCAAAAGGCATGATAGACGACGGAGAAAACAAGGGGCGTCTTATTTCTTATCCGGAATATATGCAACGTTTCACAAATAAGGATTTGAAAATATACGCAGTCGGCGGACCGTGTACCTCGTACGAGCTTGTTGACAAAGACCCCACAGAAGTTACCTTCTGCGGTCCCGATATGAAAACACTTCGTTGGTTGCGTGAAATCTTTGAAACAGATTATTACCACGTAAGCCTTTCCACAGATGTAAGAGGTGTAGAATGTACCGTTGCCTTGAAAAATGCCTATGCACTCGGTGTCGCTCTTGCTGTCGGTATGTCATACAAAAGAGAAGGCAGAGCATTTGAGCATTATAATTCTCAAGCAGGCTTATTTGCTCAGTCAACAAAGGAAATGTATCTCCTGCTGAATATTTTCCAAGGTACTTCAGAGCGCAATATTTTCCTCGGTATCGGCGACCTTTACGTTACGGTCTTCGGTGGAAGAAACAGAAAGCTTGGCACTCTGTTAGGTCAGGGCTACACCTACGACGAAGCAATGGATCAATTGGGCGGAATCACACTTGAGGGTATAGTTATAACCGAAAGAACAGCCAAGGCGGTGGAACAGCTGGCTGCACTCGGAAAAATTGACATTAATGATTTCCCTCTGCTTATGCACATAAATGAGTTACTGTTTAAAAACAAAACAATTGACGTTCCGTGGAAGACGTTTGAGACAGAGTACAACGGCTGATGCTATATAAAGCGGAGACTTCAACAGCAATACTCGCCTGTATATCTCCATACAATGAATACAATTTTCTAGCATATAGAAAAACACAGGGTTCTCCGTCAAGGATGAACCCTGTGCTTTTTATATTCAAACAAATAATTAAACTCTGTTCGGTTGTATCAAATCATATTACGTTTTTGGCTCACTTGGTTCGTATCGCTTACACGATAACCTTTCTCAACCACTCAAGTGTGCAATTTACCATGTGCTTGCCTGTTTCCTCGCTGGCTTCCTTAGCACTTTCGGCAAACCATTCTGTGTTACGCTCACAACGGTCAAGATCTACCAACTCGGGATAGGTTCCCATCATAAGACTTGTTTCCCATTTGCCTGCATGGTCAAAGCCGCCGCACTTGATCTGTGCATCTGCGCCAATCAAGGGTATAACCTTAATGTAAGAGAAGGGATCATCCTCACTGCCCATATCCTCGTAATAGGAAGCATAAGCATCACTGCCCCACCAGCCCTTTCCGAGCTTTTCTTCCATGTACTCCATAGTTACCTTTTTAGCAGCCTTGTGGCAGGCAATTGTCATGGGCATCAATCCTGCGCCTTCTGTCTGATGATGAGCCACAAGATATATATTCTTATGACCTGCATTGATCATAGACTTCAATATGTAGTAAAGATAGTTTGCATAAGCATCTTCATCTACGTGGAAATGGCTGGGCTTGGGGCCGCATACCGCGTAGGAAGCAACACCGTACCAGAGAGGAGGACAAACAACAATCTCCTTTTCCTTTTCCAGTTCTCTGAGGCAACCGGTAATAACCAACGTATCGGTTCCGCAGGAAGCGTGACGGGCATGGTATTCCAGAGTACCGATAGGAATCACAAATGGAACCTTTCGCTCCACTGCGTCCTGAATTTCATCATATAACATTTCAATCATTTGCATGGTTTTT
>JAZSDT010000062.1:0-3523 GCA_045531285.1 Eubacteriales bacterium | reverse complement strand
CGTTATTCTGCGCTCATGGTTTTTGAAATTGCTGCTTAAAGCTTATACTTCGGGGGAATTTACTTGATAGAGTTCTCGTAAGCCTGGATCATCTTTTTACTAATGTTACCGGAACGACAACCATACCTCTCACCATTGCGGATATAAGTAATATCGCCTTTTCCGCCCATTTTAAGCTTAATTTCAAGCCGCATCTGTTTTTCGTTTATTGGGATTACATCAATTCTGTCGATAATCGCTTTTGTCATTTCGTCAACATCTGTGTTGTCCATATCGTTATCGGGACTGTACATTGTTTCAAAATACCGTTGTATCTTCTTGACGTTGTTAAGATATTCTCTGTCGTCCTTTGCCTTGCCCTCAAGTTCAAATAAATCTTCTTCAAGCTGTGAGATTAAAATGTTGAGAGAGTCGTTTCTTTCGGTAAATTCCTTTTTGTCAATAGAGCCGTCAACATAAAGATCGAGCAGCTTTTCTCTTTTTTGCCTTTCTCGGTCAATTCTCGTCTTTACATCATTTATCTGCTTTTGAGATGTGGCACTCTTGTCGCACTCGTTGTAGATTTTTATAAAGTCGTTGACATACTCCTCGATGTTCTCGGCAATATCCTTGAAATAGTCGGAAAGCATTGTATAAAGCTCACTTTCCATAATTGCAAAGGAAGCACAGCTTGAAGTGCCGAACCGCTTTTTCTCGGAGCATAGCCATTGGTAAACGCTAACGCCCTTGTTCCTCGGGTTTGTATGGCTCGTTCTCCAGTAAGGTTTTTCGTGTGCGGCACACCAGATTTTGCCCGTAAAAACACTCTTGTCTTTGAGAGAATGTCCTCTGTCCTTTACAATCTTACTGCGTTCTCTAAAAATCTCGTTGCACTTGTCCCACAACTCTTCTTCCACAATGGCAGGAACGATTTTGCCTGTTTCGTCCTTATACATAATCCATTCTTCTTCGGGCAAGAATCGTTGCTCTTTGGTGCGATAGTCAACTATTTTGACCTTGTTGCCGCAATAGTAGCCCTTGTACTTGGGATTTTGAATAATGCCGGAAATTGTGTTGTGGTGTATGCGTGTGCCGTTTCTTCCTCGATACCCTTTCTGGTAAATCATATCCTCGATTTTTCGGGTGCTGTAATTGCCGGTGGCGTAGGTTTCAAATATGAATCTTACCATTTCCGCCTCTGCCTCGTTTATAACCAATTTGCAGTCATTTTTGTCATAACCAAAAATTCTGTTGTTGCCCATTACAGCACCCTGCTCGATAGACCGCTTGTGTCCCCAACGGACACGTTCGGAAAGTTTCCTAACTTCGTCTGCGGCAATACTTGACATAATTGTAAGCCTTAGTTCACTGTCAGTATCAATGGTACAGATGTTGTCGTTTTGGAAAAACACACCAACGCCGCTTCTGAGCAAATCCCTTGTGTAAACAAGACTGTCAACTGTGTTTCTCGCAAAACGGCTAACCTCTTTTGTAAGAATCAGGTCGAACTCACCGCTTTTTCCGTCGTCAATCATTTTCATAAATTCCTCACGGTTGACGGCGTGTTCTCCTCGTATTCTGTCAACATACCCATCTACATAAGTCCAGTTGGGGTTGTTCTGTATCATTTCTTTGAAATAGCTTATCTGATGCTCAATGGAGTTTTCCTGCTCCTCTCGTGTGGTTGAAACACGGGCATAGAAGGTTACACGAAGTTGTAAATCAAATATAGTTTTTCGTTCCAGCTTCATTTGGTTTGCAACTGAATATATATCCATAGACTACTCCTATTCTGTAAAATCACAATATAATGATACCATACCAAATGATAATTGTCAAGGTGTAACCTGTTAAGGTTTTATGCCAATATATGTATGCCGCAGACTGCGGCACCTTACGCTGTCATCTTGTCAATTCTTGCTATCATTCGGTTGTATTTTGCAAGATCAATAATTCCTTTTGCAAGCAAGATTGCAGTCCAGGCTTTGAGAGTTTGCTTTTTGAGTAGTAATTTCTCGTCAGTTTTTTTCATAGGCAATCTCCTTCCGCTTTTTATTCTTGCTTGTTTTTTGGTGGTTTATTCTTTTGAAGTATGTAAAGGTCATACATCATCACCGCCCGACAAATAGATTCTTGTTACGTCATCACGGTGATGCCCAAGAAGCTCCGACACCTTTTTACGAGCGACAAAATCAGAGCAACCTTGTTCAATGAACTTGTTGTACTGTTCGTGGGCAAAGGTGTGTCGCAGTCCGTGAAAAGTTATGGTGTTCTCGGTAAATCTCTTTCTGTGATATGCGATAAAGCATTGTAATCGCTTCATTGCAAGATGTGTCTTGTCGTAAGGTCTCACAAACAATTTTTCTCCAACAGGAGTAATCTTTAACATATCACGGAATGTAATTCTGATAGACTCATTGATAGGTACATATCTCCAAAGTCCGCCCTTGCCTTTGACAAGCAGCTTGCCTGTATCAATGGCATTTTTTGCATCATTGGTGTCAATGCGGAAGCATTCCTCCAAGCGAAGCCCTGCATATCTCGCAAGACACAGAATCGCCTGATAATCCTTGTTATCAATTGCGGCAATGAGCATATGGTTAAATTCCGGAGTAGTCCAGGTTCTATCCACGCCGCCGAAGGAACGTTTCTTTAGATCCAAGTCCTCGTTAGTCGGCAGTTCGTTTTTGGTGTACGGCATATTGTCGTGGAAGAATCGAATGGCGGCAAGCTCTGTCTTGATAGTCGAAGCTGACAAGCCTTTGCTTTGCATATACGACACATACGCAAGTATATGCTTTTCGGAGATGTTGCAAAGCTTTTGCAATCTGTACTCTCTTGCCAGAAATACCATGAAGCGTTTGAACGCCTTGCCATAACGCTCTCTCGTCTTGAAGCTTCCCACTTTCAAATGACGGAACAACTTGGTGTACTGAACTTCTAAATTCTTGTATATTGTAGTTTTCATTTTGTCCTTTCTTTCGCAAGGGCATAGCTATGGCACTGAGCTTTTTGTATCTGTTACCTCTGTATTTCCTTGTTTGACTTAATGGAAAACAGCGTATTTACGGCACTTTCGTGTGCTTTTTTAATCTCTGTCTCCCTTTAGTATGAAGCTAACTGCTAGGTTAGTAATATTACCGCTATTTTGTTATTTGGACTTAAAAATCCGGCGGTAGCATCAACCTGCTAAACTCAGGTGCAATATATGCCGATGCTGAAATATGCCATAAGCGGTGACATATGAATATTTTTTCACAGCCGCTACTGTGTCCGGATGTCTGCTCACATCCTGGATTTTAGGTAACAAAGCAACCGAATACTTGCTTTGTCTGTGCAAGGAAAACCGTTAAAAGCTTGCACATTTCATTTTCGTTGTTCCACAAAATTTTGTCCGTACACATTCCTGCCGAGCAGGGTCGGATGTGCCGATAGAACTCTCCAAAAGTTTTGGTTTCCACTATGTATTTAGATAAAAAAAGAATGCAGAAATAAGCCATTTAAGGCTAAACCTACATTCTTTTTGTTCCCGTAATATTTAGTT
>JAZSDT010000065.1:0-15381 GCA_045531285.1 Eubacteriales bacterium | reverse complement strand
GCTAGCAGCCGCTGGCAATGCTCGCCTACCGTAACCGTTAAGTATAACCCTACAACGTAAAACGGCGAGGCTGTATTAAATACAATTTCCTAGCATATAAAAAAAGAAAAATGCCGTTCAAGCTTTGCTTGATACGGCATTTTTCTTTTAGGGGATCTATAAGATGATGAGACTGTCAATAAGTCGAAAAAAACTATCCAACAACTTTCTTTAAATAGCTGTAACCGGCTTTCACTGCTGGAATGCATTCTTCCAAGCCCTCGAATTCAAGTGATACGTATCCATCGTATCCAACGCGCGTAAGAGCATTTACGCAGCTCTTGATGGGAACAACACCGAAGCCGAGTGCAGTACCTGCAAAGTAGTTTCCTCCGTTTGTAATCGAGAAGCCTTCAGGCATAATTTCCGTACCCTTCTTCCAAAGATTATCCTTGGCGTGAACGTGGAAGGCATAGGGAGCTGCAATGCTGACTGCATCACTCGGGTCTACGTCTACACCCATAAAGTTGCCCATATCAATAAGCCAACCAAAATTCTCGTTGTTGACAGCAAGAATAAGTTCCTCAACGATCTTGGGATGCTGGAACACTCTTCCGTGGTTCTCCATACATGTTTTAATACCCTTTTCTTTTGCGTATTCGGTTACGCGAATAATGTGAGGAACCATTTCCGCAATAGCGTTCTTATATGTGTAAAGAGGCTCTTTGCGAAGTGCAAAGGTTACATCATGGCGCATCAGAGGTGCACCGAGAGCTTCGGCAACGTCAACGTTATAAAGAAGACCCTCTATTACATTTTCTATATCGTCTGCAAGGAGGTTGGAGGTAACGGTGTATGCAGGTATTTCGATGCCTTTTTCTGCACAGTATTCCTTCACTTTCTTTGCAAATGCAATCTTGTCCTCTTCTTCTGTGTAGTACTTCATATCAAGAAATTCAATTCCATCAAAACCTATTTCACACGCCTTGTCAATTATCTCAAAAATATCACATCCGGTAGCGCTCTTGTATTTATGAAAGCTATAACTTGATACTCCAATTTTCATAGCGATTACTCCTTAATTAATTTCTCAAGAATTTCTCTTGCTTCGATAATGTCACGTCTTTGCTCCTCACCCTCAACGCATTCGCGTTCAATGGTAAGTGCACCATCATAGCCAATCTCCTTAAGCTTTGCAACAAGCGCAGGAAAATCTACGTCGCCCTTACCTATCGCGGTCTGGTAACCGCCGTGGATATAATCCTCTTCCGTGGGGATTGTGCCATCCTTTGCGTGTACTCCCCAAACGTATTTACCAAACGTCTTAAGCGCATCAACGGGATTGCCCTTGCCGTCTGTAATAAGGTTTGACGGGTCAAGGTTGATACCTACGTTATCGGCACCTATCTCGACAATAGTTCTGAGCAAGGTAAGAGGTGTCTCTTGTCCTGTCTCAAAGAGGTATCTCATACCAATACTTTTGTAGTATTTGGCAATATACTTCATACATCCTATAAATGACTTAAACTCTGTAGATGCAGGATATTCCGGGATAAATCCGCTATGATATATAACGTCTGTAACGCCCATCTCCTTGGCAAATCTAGCGCCCTTCTTAAGAACTTCCATTCTCATTTGACGGTATTCGACAGGCACAATGCCGTTTGTAGTAGGACCAAAATAATGTCCCCAATCACAAGGACCGTATCCACAAGCCGCACCGCACCACATTGCAGTTATCTCGACACCATATTCTTCGGCAGTCGCCTTAATGAGCCTAGCGTTTTCTTCGGTATATCCATCTGCGTTCCCAAAATTAATCTGGCAGGTATAGAGTCCCATGCCCTTAAGCCATTCAAATCGTTCTCTAAGTCTGGCACAGTTGTCTGCCACAACGTTAGAATCTGTTACTATAAGTGCACCAAGCTTCATATTTACTCCTTAAAGATTGATAAGTGTTTTTGCATCTGCTGAGTTCTTTTCAGCAAAGGCAAGGCGTGTGGACTCAAGAGTGCTCTCACAGTCGTTTATGGCAGACTTCTTATTGTTAACAATACAATCAACAAAATCAATTACCTCAAGAGCATAGCTGTCATCAGAACCGTAATCAAGCTTTGATGATTCCTTTGTTCCGTCCGGGAAGAGTGTCATTACTCCTCTGGCATAGTGAATACTTGCCTTTTCAAATCTTACCAAAAAAGCTGCATTGTACGCAGGCATTGCATCAGCTGTACCCCAATCGCACATTGACGTAACGACAACGTCATCATAGTAATAAAGTGAACGAATACAATCGTGCTGTGTCTTATAGTTTGTTGCAACCGAAGCAACCGCATTGGGAATGCCAAACAGGAAGTTTATGACGTCAACGTCGTGTACGTGTAAGTCAAGTGCCGCACCGCCGCTCTTAGCACCGTCACGGAACCATCCTTCCCACCCCATAGGAGTGTGACCACAACGTTCAAAATATGCGTGTATAACCTTTCCGTAGGTCTCGTCTTTAATTATTTTCTTGAGCAAAGTATGTCTGGGTTCATAACGCGAACACTGACCTATCATCAGCTTTACGTTCATTTCCTTGGCAACTTTAACCATTTCAGCAGCCTCTTCATAGCTAATAGCCATAGGCTTTTCTGAGAAGAGATGAATGCCCTTCTTCATTATTTTTATACCAATTTCAGCGTGAAGGTAGGTAGGAAGAGCAGTTACAACAAAATCAAGTTCTTCGTTTGCAAGCAGGTCATCAACACTTGTATAAATATTGCAGCCCTTAGCTTTGCCCTCCATATCATTTTCTGTGAATACTTCTTTTCTGATATCACACAGAGCAACAAGCTTTACTTCTGTACAAGCATCTTTCATAACCTGGGTGGATGAATTAAGATGAGTGTGTCCAAGTGTGCCTACTCCGACAATAGCATATTTCAACATATACATTCCTCCTTAGTCAAGATATTTTTCTTCATTCTCTTGACTTTTTCTAAAAAAAGTATATCATAAATTACGTAGGCAAATCAAGTATTGTGATGACTAAATTTAGCATAATTTTGAACCGAGGTATTTATGAAGGACATTTCTTTGTATGAGACCATAAGCCGCAAGCCCAAAGATACTGCTGTTACTTTTTTCAAAAACAACCACGTTTTGAAGCTTCCACCTCATTGGCATGAACATACTGAAATCTTGTTTTTCACAAAGGGAGGCTGTAGCTTTTTCTGCGACGGAAAAACCTTCGACGTTAACGAAAACGATATTGTAGTTATAAACTCTACTCAAGTACACTCGTTCACAGCCAAGGACGGCGTAGCCGAGCATTACTGTATGCACGTTACTCCTTCCTTTTTTGCAGACGTTGACTTTGAAAACATTTTGATTCAAAACCATATAAGCGGCGACGAATACGTTATAGATCGCATAAAAAAAATCCGTAACAGAAAATACATACACAAAAAAGGAAACGACATGATGATAAAAAGCCATGCCTATGCCCTTTTTGCTTATCTGTTAAGAAATTATTCATATAAAGGAGATGCCGAGGAAACAAAAAAGAACACCGATAACCTTAAACGAATGGAGCTTGTTTTTAGCTATATAGATGCTCATTACAACGAGGAAATATCTACGGAAACACTGGCGAATCTTATGTACGTTTCGGTGTCGTATTTTTGCAGATTTTTTAAAAAAGTTACAGGTACGACCTCTGCGGCATATATCAGTGAATTCAGAATAAAGAAATCCTTCTTACTTCTTGAAAACACAAATATGAGTATGTCGGAAATAGCAGAAAAGGTAGGCTTCGACGACCCTAATTACTTTTCGCGAGTATTCAAAAACGTTACAGGCATAACACCGTCGGAATACAGAAAAAAATAAACCTTCGATATTTTAGACAATGGAAATGTTTTTAAGTTGACAACATTCGCCGTATATGTTAAAATTAGTATGAGGTGAGAGTATTGAAGATTGATACAGCTAAAATTACACGAATTGCTTTATCTGTTGCCTTTACCGTTGTCGGTGCACAGCTTGCAATTCCCACCATCCCGCCAATTACGTTGCAAACACTATGTATATTTATCACAGCTGTTATTTTAAAGCCTTCGGAAGCTGTTATATCGTCATTTATATATATATTACTTGGTGCTGTAGGAGTTCCTGTCTTTTCAGGATTTCAAGGCGGATTATCCGTAATTCTTAACGTAGGCGGAGGATTCATTATTTCTTTCCCTTTGGTTGCGTTTATATCAAGCTATTTATCACGTAAATACTGCGGTTCTCTCTTTACCGACGTTTTTACGTTTTCCGTTGCAACTTTAGTATCATATATTTTCGGGGCGCTGTGGATTCAGATCATGGGATATTGCGACACAAGCTTTATAAAGATGCTAACAATGTATATTCTGCCTTTTATCCCATTTGACGCTGTAAAAATAGCCCTATCGGCTTTCTGTGTAATAAAGTTAAAGAAGGTATTCAACCGTGATAAAAAACAATTGCAAAATAATAAAGCTCAAAAAAATTGATTCAACAAATACATACCTTAAAGCAATGGCTGAAAATGGTGAAGCGGAAGGTTGTGTAGTAGTTGCAAAAGAGCAGACTATGGGCAGAGGGAGAAGAGGCAAAAGCTTCTTTTCCCCTGCTGATACAGGACTCTATATGAGCATACTTGTCAGACCTGAGTTCTCTATTGAGGACTCGCTTTTTTTAACAAGTATGACAGCTGTTGCAACAGCCAGAGCAATCGAAAGCGTCTGCAACAAACGTTGCGGTATAAAATGGGTAAATGATATATATGTTGACGAAAAAAAGGTCGCAGGTATACTTTGTGAGGGGTCTTTTAATCACTTGGAAGGAAGAGTTAACTACGTTGTTGTGGGCATCGGAGTAAACCTTTCCAATCCAAAAAACGGCTTTCCCGATGAATTAAAAAACATTGCAGCAAGTCTTGAATGCAATAATATAAGAGACGAGCTGACATACAGAATCATAGATGAATTTTTCTCACTTTATAAAACCGATACTTTGGGTGAGTTTATAGAAGAGTATAAATCACGATCCGTTCTGACAGGAAAACGAATCGAAGTGCTTGGAAGCCAGTCTTTTGAAGGAACTGCTATTGGAATAGACGACCAATGCCGACTTATAGTACAAAAAGACAATGGACTAACCGTAGAGCTATCCTCGGGTGAAGTGTCAACAAAAATTGCAAAATAATCCAATTTTTATACAAGATATTTTATTTACAAATTATCATACCGATTATATAATATTGTAAAAGGAGTGAATTTAATGATAGTAAAAAATTTCTTCGAAGATCCAAAAACCATCGGTGTAAACACAGAGCCTTACAGAGCATACTACGTTCCGTTTTCTGATGCGGAAACTGCTCTTCTTGTTTCGGACAGAGAAGCATCAGACAGACTTATGCTGCTGAACGGCGATTGGGATTTTAAGTTTTTCAAGGACATATACGATGTTGAGGAGGAGTTCTACAGTGAAGAATTCGACACCTCATACTATGACGTGATCGACGTACCTTCAGTATGGAATATGAGAGGATACGAAAAGAATCAATACGTAAATTCTAACTATCCCTTCCCTTACGACCCTCCGTATATTATGGCTGACAACGCATGCGGTGCATACGCAAGATATTTTGATTTGACCGAAGAGGATATAAATTCTCGTTTGTACATCAATTTTGAAGGTGTGGATTCTGCTTTTTATCTTTGGATAAACGGTGAGTTCGTAGGATATGACCAGGTAGCACACTGTACTTCCGAGTTTGAAATTACAAAATTTGTAAGAGCCGGAAAAAACAAAATAGCAGTTCTTGTTCTCAAGTGGTGCGACGGTTCTTATCTTGAAGACCAGGATAAATTCCGCACATCAGGTATTTTCAGAGACGTTTACATTCTAAAAAGAAGAAAGGAGCATCTCAGAGACTTTACAGTACGCTCTCTTCCTACCAACGATTATAAAGACGGCTCTCTTAAGGTCAGCTTTGAAACAACGGGAGAGCTTGACGTAAAGTATACTCTTTTTGACGGTGACGAAAAGTTACTTGAAGGAACGTCAAAAACAGGAATTGACGAAACGGTCGAAAACGTTGTTTTGTGGAATGCAGAAGACCCCTATCTTTATACGCTTTTGTTGGAATGCAATGGAGAGTGCATTGTTACCGAAGTTGGTTTCAGAGAGATAAAGGTTGTAGACAAGGTTGTACTAATGAACGGAAAGCCCTTTAAAATCAAGGGTGTAAACCGTCATGATTCTTCTCCTTTTGACGGGCCTGCTGTTTCTTACGAGCACGTTGTTGAGGATCTGGTGCTGATGAAAGAGCATAATATAAATGCGATTCGTACAAGCCATTACCCCAATGCTCCGTATTTTGTCGAGCTTTGCGACAGATTTGGTTTCTACGTAATAGACGAAGCAGACCTTGAGGCTCACGGCGCTTATCAGACGCCATTTGACCCCGATTACGGTAGAATAGCAAGAAGAGAAGATTTCAAGGACGCATGGATCGACAGACAAAAAAGACTCTACGAAAGAGACAAAAACCACGCGTGTGTAATAATGTGGTCTGTAGGAAATGAAGCTGGATACGGTCCTAACGCAGAAGCGTCACTGGATTATCTGCACAGTGTAGACGAAAGCCGTCTGGCACATTATCAATGCACGATTGAAAAGAGAGACTACATCGATAAAGATACTCCTTCCGACGTAAAAAGTATGATGTACTCTCACCCCAACTTTATCAAGGAATATATTGCTAACGGTCCAAGACCCTTCTTCTTGTGTGAATACATACACGCAATGGGCAACGGTCCCGGAGGAGTGGAGGATTACCAGCAGTTAATCTACAGCGAACCTACTTTCTGGGGAGGCTGTGTTTGGGAGTGGTGTGATCACGCTGTATACATGGGTGAGACCGTTGACGGTCGGGCTAAGTATTTTTACGGCGGTGATTTTGGAGAATACCCTCATGACTCCAACTTCTGTGTTGATGGTCTTGTTCTTCCGGACAGAACGGTTTCGAGCAGCCTTTTAGAATTTAAAAACGTAATAAGACCTATAAGAGCAAGATTCGAAGACGGCAAGTTTATATTTACAAACCATCTTGATTTTACCGATGCCAATGACGTAATTGACATTTATTACGAAGTAACGGACGGAGCAAGATTGGTTCTTCAAGGGAAAATTGAAACAGGAAGCATTAAGCCTCATTGCGATAAGGCAATTTCTATTGACCTTCCCGAAATTTACGAGCACGCTTTTATCAGATTTATATATATTCAAAAGTGTGACTTGTCTGTAACCGAGGCGGGACACGAGCTTGGCTTTGACCAGATAGAACTAACCGAGGCTGTGCTTAATGCTCCCGAATTGTGCGACGGTGATATTGAGATAATAGAAAGCGACAAGAGCGTTGAAATAAAAGGTAAGGATTTCCTTTACGTTTACAACAAGCGTACAGGAACATTTGACGAAGCTGTTTATGCACAGCGTACAATTTTCACACGTCCGTCCGAATTCGTAATATACAGAGCTCACACCGATAACGAAAGAAACACTGTCATTTCTTCAAAAAGAGCGTATTATGACAAAGCCTATTCAAGAGCTTACAGTAGCCAATGTAAAATCAAATCGGGCATTGTTGAAATACACGCAATCATCAGTATTTGTGCTGTTTCTGCACAGAGAATTATTAAACTTGACACTGTATACACAATTGACGGTGCAGGAAAGATATACGTTGATATCAAGGCAGAAAAAGAACCTGTGCTTCCTATACTCCCAAGATTCGGCATCAGATTCTTCCTTGATGATAAAGAGGACAAGCTGACATATTTTGGAAGAGGTCCTGTGGAAGCATATTCCGACAAAAAATGCGCAAGCTATATAGGTATGTTTGATTCCGATGCAGACACAGAGTACGTAGACTATATAAAGCCCCAGGAGCACGGCGCTCACTGTGACACAGAATGGATAGAGGTTTCGGGCGCAGGAAGATACCTGAAGATTCAGGCAGTTGAAAAAACACTGTCCTTCAACCTTTCCAAGTATACTTGGGAAGAGCTTGAAAGTAAACCCCACAACTTTGAATTAGAGAAATGCGGAAGCACTGTTTTGACAGTTGACTACAAGCAAGACGGTATAGGCTCTAACTCTTGCGGTCCCGTACCCTTTGATTCTTATCGCTTCAACGAAAACGAATTTGAATTTAAATTCGTAATCATTCCGGAGTAAAACCGACACGCTAACCGTGGCTAGCAGTCGCTGGAAAGTCTCGCCTATCACAATCTATATACGTGCCATACAAATCAAAACGGCGAGGTTGGTTTAATGCAATTTCCGGCTATACAAAAAGCTACGGCAAGATATTCTTGCCGTAGCTTTTTATATAGTTTGTTTACCCAAACAAAGACGTTCCGATAACGGGAAGCGACCAAATCAATTGATAGAGCAGAATAAACAAAGGTGTAACCTTCTCGTGAGAACCGTCTGCAAGAAATGCAACAACGACCAGAGTGAAGGCAAATATCAAGCTTATATATTTTGCTAATGTGTTCATTGATATTACTCTTGAAAGCTTGTCTGCCGCCAAGAAGGTGCGAAGCATATTTGAAACGGAAGAAGCCGAAACCACACCGCTTTGTGCTGATTCTAACGGTTTATTTTCTTCTTCCAACGGAACGTTAGTATTCTTCACAACAACTATCGGATAATTTTCGTCCTTCAGTATTTGTGTAACAAAAGCCGTATCAAGATTGGGGTCACTACTGTTAACTGCGATGCAAATACCAAGATTACAGAATGAATCCAATAGTGCTTTAAAGTTTTTGCCAAGGGCATATTTAATGTAGAACTTCGCACTAACTTCTCCGTCTATTGCGATGTAAAGGATTCTGCCGTTATACGATACGAAAGTACTGTCAATAGCATCGTCAATATGTGTAAATCCGTTTGCTTCTATGTATTCACTGTTTCCTACGTAAATAACGTGCGAATCAATTTCAGCACATATTCCGTTTTCACAAATAGACGTTATGGAATCTCCTGAATCCTCATCCGACGTGGATATAACAGAACGGTTAAATACCTCTTTGAGAGGACCTCCAACCATATTAAATACCTTTGCAGCTATAAGATAGGTATTGTCTATTCTGCTCTTTCCGTATGTTTTTATAGAAGTAATCTTAATTCCTTTAGGATTGAAGACATCAACGTCTGTAAATGACACAAGCGAAGTATTGGCAAATTCATCCACCGATGCTTCACCGATAATGGCTGTTTTCATTCGTGAAAGTCTCAAAGACGTAATAAAGAATGGCAAAGCAACTGTAAGCAACGATGATATGGGAAGTGCCATCATAAAAGCAACGGTAAAATTGTTAATGGCATCACATACACTTGTTCCCTTCACAAGAGATAAGCTAAGCACGGAAAACAACAGAGATGCAAGTAAAACAAGAGGAATCGATACCTTATAAGCTTCGTTATAAGGTGAATTCTTTGCGTTGGTTTTGAAAAAGTCACTTACAAATTCTGTTTTTTGTATTCTGTATACAGCTGCATCCTCGGGAAGATATTCGTTAAATTTACTGCACTCTACAGAGTTTTCATCAAGAGGAGTAACAATATTTTTAGCACCGTTTGAAGCTGCAACTCTGAAGGTTACGTGTTCGCGTCTGCATTCGATATAAGAAACGAAGGCTGTAACAACGGCACACATGGAAAATATGGATGAATAAAGAGAAATATCTTTTGAAAACTTATTAAACGCAAAATGAAGTAATATTTGAATAACCGCAACAACAAAAGCTACAAACGTTATACTGTTCTTATCGGGTTGCCAAGTAAATAATTTTTTTGCACCTTGAATTATAGACTTATAAACACAAATTCCGGAAATGAAAGTAAACTGCAAATCAGCCATAAGGAAAACTATTCCGAATTTTCCGGGCATAAGCCATTGAGGATGTGGGAAAAACTTTGTCTCAATATACAAAAGAACAAGCGTAGAAATCACTGCCGCAATAAGTGACAGCAATGCTGCCTGACCTTTCTTTCTGTACACCTCTGTAAATTCTTCTTTTTCGTCAGGTGAGTTGTACTCACGGAAGACTTGCTCTTTTACCTTTTTTACCTTCTTGGGCTTAGGAATATCAACGTCTCCAACGCCGTCTATATATATATCTTCGTCATCGTCAGGTAAATCGTTTTCCTTCACGCTTTCGGTAAAATAGCTGTCACCTGCAGGCTCTTCTATAGAGGTTTCCTCTATTCCCTCATATGTATCTTCTTCTATATCAGACGTATCAAATTCCTCATCAACAACAGGTTTAGGCGATTCTTTATCTGAAAAAACGGTTGAAATATCTACCGTCTTGCCACTTGCAAGGTTTTCCTTTATCTCGTCAATAGACATATCCTCTTCATTGAATATATCCTCAACCTTTGTTGCAACCTCATCTGCGGGGAACAGCTCGTCTGTTTCCTCCTTGTTTTTAGAAAAAGCGGAAAAAGAGAAACGGAACGGCTGAGATGATGATTTTTCTTTTCTTTTGACAGTCTTCTTAGTTCTGTCTTCTTCATCGTCAAACGGTATAAAGACAGTATCATCATCTACATAACTGTTTTCTGTATCCGCCGGCTTTACAAAAACGGCAGTATTCTCCTCGGGTGATGCCGAAGCATTCATTATTTTATTTTCACTTTGAACGTTTTTTTCTTTTCTTTTGAATTTATACTTGCTCATTTTACGTTCCTTTCTATTTACCTCTTCTTGATTTAGATGCCTCAAAAAGTATTACAGCTGATGCACACGACACATTGAGTGAGTTAACTTTTCCAAGCATGGGAATAGATGCTATAAAATCACAGTTTTTTGTAACAAGCTCAGACATACCGTTTCCTTCACTTCCAAGTACCAAAGCAAGAGGCATATCATAATCTATTGTATCATAGGATTGACCGCCTGCTTCACAACCCACGATCCAAACACCTTTTTTCTTGAGCTCGTTTATAGCTGACGAAATATTGGAGACCTTTGCAACGGCAATATGCTCAATGGCTCCTGCAGAAGATTTTGCGGTAACGGCAGTCAAACCGGCGGAACGTCTTTTGGGAATAATCAAACCGTGTACCCCTGCTCCATCGCAATTACGTATAACTGCACCAAGATTATGAGGATCGTTAATTGAATCAGCAATAACGATAAACGGCTTTTCTCCGCGTTCCTGTGCCACATTCAAAATATCGTCGATACTAACGTATTCTTTTGCTGCAGCCATAGCCACAACTCCCTGATGAATTACGCCTCTTGCCATTTCGTCAAGCTTTTCTCGCTTGACTTCTACAATGGGGATACCGTGGGCTTTGGCTTCTGCAACTATAACGATAATAGAACCTTCTATATCATTTTGCTTGACAAAAAGCTTATCGACGCTTCTGCCGGATCTGATAAGCTCGAGCACAGCATTTCTGCCACACACAACGTTTTCGTCAGGTCCGAAATCTGTATCTATATTCTCTTGTTTTTTAAATTCGTTTCTATATTTCATAGCTTTTCTTTTCTTTCTCAGTTTAGGTATGAATATCTCAATAGATTATAACACATAAAAAGAATTTTGTACAGGACTTTTGTAAAAACATATTGTTTTTTTGCGAAATTTCTTGAAACAAAAAATGTGCAATAGTCAAAAGACTATTGCACATCGAAATTGCTCACTGTAATTATATATTACTGCTGCTCTTTCATTGCTGAGAAGCATGCACTGCAGTAAACAGGGCGATCATTGCTGGGCTGGAAGGGAACTTTAGCCTCTCCGCCGCAATTAGCACATACTGTTGTGAATAATTCTCTGGGAGCCTTACCGTTTGCCTTTCTAGCGTCACGGCACTCCTTACATCTCTGAGGCTCGTTTGTCAAACCCTTTTCAGCGTAGAATTCCTGTTCGCCTGCTGAAAATACAAACTCCTTGCCACATTCTTTGCAGATTAATGTCTTGTCCTCGTACATTTGGTTACCTCTCTCGGTTAAAAAATAATTTATCGCCTTTTCGGCAGAGCCTGTAAACGGGGTTTCACCGTCATCTCTCAAAGAGCGCTTTAGTTAAGCTATACAGACATATTGGCTGATGTTTAAAGCTTACATTAAGTTTGGATAAATAACTTCAGCTTGCCTCGGATGCGTTGAATTGCGTTGTCAACAGATTTTGCAGACACCTTTAACCGCTTGGATATTTCCCCATACGACCTGCCTTGAACATACAATTTCAACACATCCCTTTCAAACGCTGAAAGAGAAGCATCTATTATATTCAAGAGAGTAAGATAACTCTCCTTCTCAATTAAAAGCCGCTCGGGTTCTGTAACCGGACCAAGACCTTGAACTTCCTTGACTTCGTCTCCATCAGAATCTATTGGAAGATAAGAGCGAATCGGATAATTCTTTTTGCCGTAATATATTCTTAATGCAGAATTAATGCTGTGCTTAATACAGACACGGGCAAACACAGAAAAAGGAGTTCCGTTATTCTCATCGTAAGCTAAAGCAGCCTTATAAAGACCTATTAAGCCTTCTTGATACAAATCTTCTTTTTCATCGGAATCAACGTCACACTGTGCGGTAACAGACCGCAGAACACTATCGAAATCAGACTTCAGTTTAAAAAAAGCATCAGAATCTCCGCTTTTTACCAACCTAACCAATTCACTGTGTATATGCGACATAAGTATAACTCCACCGACCCGTTCAGTATGCTGAGTCTAAAAAACTTATTAATTAGATTATAAACATTTTTTAAATATATGTCAAGTATTTTTTTCAATAAAATTCACATTTGTTTAACAATGCTCGTTATTTTCAACAAATCAAGCAGATTATTCCCCTTGATTATATTGGCAATATGCACAATTGTTTTTGATCTTAATGATTTAAATTTCAAAAAAAGACAAAATAATGTTATTTGCACAGCTTATTTTTCAGTTTCAGAATCCTACCTCCCATAGGAAGATCAAGTATTTCATCGTCTGTAAACACCTTCAACAACAACATCAGAACAGCATAAACCCCAACTGCCGCAACAAAAGAAGCCAACAAAGATATCAAGGTGTTAGCTGCAATTTTAGTACAAATAAAGCCAATAAGCCAAGCTACTGAACCCATTATCAATGATATTATAAATGGCATCAACAGAGTATTTTTGATTTCAAGCTTATAGCCTGTCTTTTTCTTCAGCGACCGTAAATTGAGCAACATTATTACAAGTGGGAACGTAATATCCCCTATTAGCAATGCATACACGGAAAGGTCGGTAAATCGCAACAAAGGATAAACTATCATAACGTGCAGTACAAACGATATAAACGAATTCACGACAGGAATCCTCATTCTGTTGTTTCCCTGTAAAACAGACGTTGTTATCGTTGACAGTGAATAAAAAACACACGCCGATGAGCCATACTGTAAAAGCTTTATTGCCACTTCTCTGTAATCAATAAGGCTTGGGAACAGCAAAGTTATAATAGGTCTTGCAAGAACGGCAAGTCCAACTGCAGAAGGTATGGATATAGCAGCGGTAAGCTTTATGACGCCTGTAATTTTACTGTTCTTTTCCTCGTGCTTACCTTGGGTGAAAAGATTAACTATACTCGGGAGTGCCGATGCCGCAAAAGCTGTTGCTATTGCTATGGGCAGATTTATCAGCTGTGTATACTGTGTATTAAAGACGCCTTGAACAGAACTTGCAACAACGTCTTCAACGCCCTTATCTGACATTACGTTACCAAAAATCAAATCATCCACTGTAAATCCGATTTGATATATCGACTGACTAAGCACTATAGGAATCATAGTAGTAACTATGCTGATATACGCTGTCTTTCTTCCCTCTTGTGTGCTTTTATCCGCTTTTATGCCATCTTGTATGCTCCTATATTTTGATGCAAAAAACAGCACCATCATCACAAGTGCACCAAAAGCGCCGGCAAGCGTGCCGACTGTTGCTCCTGCGGCACCTCTTGCGGCAACGTCCGGATACAAGGCATATGCTTTCATGAAAAAGAAGGTAGCAATTATACTAACGGCGGCATTTATAATCTGCTCAAATATTTGCGACATGGCGGTAGGCACCATATTTGAATGCCCCTGGAAATATCCTCTGAACACGCCAAGCAAGGCTACAGTAAACGCTGTTGGAGCAAGAACTTTCAACGGATGTGCCAGCCCTACTCTGCTGTAAAGTGCCTCCAACCATTCGGCTCCGAAATATAGAACCGAAAAAGCACAAAGTCCCGCAATCACAGCAAAAAGTAACGCTCGTCTGAACAGCACAAAAGCGTTTCGGGGTTCATTTTTAGCAAGTCTTGCCGAAACCAATTTTGAAACTGCCAAAGGAAGACTATACGACGATAAGGTTAAAGCGACGTTATAAATACCGAACGACACAGAATAGATACCGTTGCCTTGCTCTCCCAACATATTTGCCATTGGAATCCTGTATATAAAGCCAATTATCTTCGTAACAATTCCTGCCAATGCAAGAATAGAGCCCTGAATAATCAGCGAGTTTCTTCTCTTTTCCATTTTTTCACCTCATTTGTAAATGATATCATTTTTTTTGAATTCTGTCAACCTTTTCAACTTTTGACGTTTGTGCCAATGATAATTGGTGAAATAAGACGTTACCTCAGAGACAACAATATGATACGGGTAAGCCGTTCGGTAAGGGACACGGCGTACAAAGCGCTGTCTGCAAGAGAAAAGCTTTCTCTAAGATTTTCCAGAGACCCTACCATCGAGGAATTGACAGAAGAGGTCAACAAAAAAGCTGTAGAGGACGCCGAAGAGAAAAAACGTACTACAGGTGTATGGACAGAGCCGATAAAATACACGGCAAAAATGGTATCTGATGCGCTTGATGCTGTTGTTGCGCCTGTATCGTTGTATGAGCCTGTCTATTCTGATAACGGTGACTCGATATATATTATGGATCAGCTTTGCGACAACAAAAACAACGATGCTATATGGACGGAAAGCATAGCCATCAGCGAAGCACTAAAGAAGCTTTCCGCCAGAGAAAATACAATAATCAATATGCGGTTTTTCATGGGCAAAACTCAAATGGAGGTTGCGTCAGAAGTAGGCATAAGCCAAGCGCAAGTATCAAGACTTGAAAAAGGAGCTCTTGCAACAATTAAAAAGAATATATAGCGGATAGCTACCGCTGGCAATACTCGCCTACCGTAGCATTTGTGTGTACCCATATACTAAAAACAGTGAGGTTGATTTAATGTAATTTCCCGGTAAATTAAAAAAGCGGCTAGCAGCCGCTGGCAATTCTCGCCTATCGTAACTTTTGAGTATAGCCCTACAACGTAAAACGGCGA
>JAZSDT010000096.1:0-14061 GCA_045531285.1 Eubacteriales bacterium | reverse complement strand
TCGCCGTTTTTTGCGAGAGAATGCTTTTTAGCAAAAAGCACTCCCTCGCGCTCCCTCGAAAAGCAATTTTAAGGTCTTATTAACATTTTAACCTCGACGTTGTGCTTTGTTTGGATATTGTTAGCATAAGGATAGGCGAGCATTGCCGGCGGTCGCTGACCGCTTTTTTCGGTATCATATAGCTTCAGCCTTCTGTGCCTTTAATATTTTTTGGACATTTATTACCGACCTTACTACACAGCAAAGCGAGTACACAGAATATATTAGGAATGGAACCTGCTCAACGTTTCCCTGTGCAATAAGTGAAACGTAAAGAGCGATAGTTAAAATTCCTGACGGTATCATCAGCACAGTGTATTCTGAATACTTCAGCACCTGTAACACAGTTATGTACATGCCGAGAAGTGAAGCCATGGAGTCGATAAGCGAGCTTGCCGACCCAAGTGCCTTGATGACGGCAAAATAGACAGCCCAAAGTAATAATATGAGTATTGTGTTTATTACACGTCCCCTTGCAGTCATTTTTTTAAGTACTGTAGTGCTGTTCCAGGAAGTTCTGCTCCAGCGTATAAACGACGCGATCTGCAGCGGAAAGCTGAACAAAAACGCCGAAATGGCAGTGCCGGGAATATTGTAATAAAGTGCTATGAAGCCGTAGGAGATAGAATTTAATCCTCCCAACAGATATGCGTATCTGTTGACCTTGGACATAAGAAGCATAACGAAAACCGATACGTATAAAGGATAAACGCGTATGAAGGATTGACCTACAAAAAAAGCTGATACTGTTACAAGTATCACGGTCAGTATCAGCAGTACCGTCCATAGACCGCTTTTTTTGCTATAAATTTTCGATTTCATCAAAGGTCACCTTTGTTATTTTTGTACTGTTAAGGCATATGGGAGTTTTGTTTGAATGATAGTAGGACACTAAAAATCCGTCCTTCACCTCAAGTAAGGCAGGATAACAGTAGCTGTCTGTGTCATCCTCTTCAAGCATAAGCAGATTCTTTTTGAAGTTTGCGATTCCTCCGTCGGCAAGGCTCTTATCGGTGCTGTCGAAGGCTTCTCCGCTGTCGGTGGTATACGCACATACAAGAGGCGTTCTCTTGGCACTGCCCCATAGCTCAACGTTTTTTGTTACGGGACTGAACGGTATGGGATTAAATATTGCCAAGGTATATTTTCCTGCTTTTTTTACGCACATAGGTGAATCGGGAGAGGAGAAGTGAAAGTTTGGTCTGGGCTTAGTCCACGTATTACCCATATCGCTTGAGTAAGAGTTATATTGGAAGCCGTACGCCGTTCTGAACCAGCACCACAGCCTGCCGTCGTCAAGCTCCAGTACACCGGGCTCTGCAAAGCCTGTTACGTCATTGAAGGGGGAGCGTATCTCGGAGTTGCAAACCTTCCACTCTTTATAGTCGTCAGTATATATCAGCTTGATTACAGCGTTTATATTGTCATTCTCGCCTTTGATACGTCCTTTTCTTGGGTTATAGCCTATGCCGTGATAGGAAGCCGGCAGATAAACTCTTCCGTTTTTACCTACCTTGACAACGTCGTTGACCGTACAGTAATATCCCTCTTTTTCAATACAGCATACAGGGGCACTCCAGCTTTTTCCCTCGTCGTCGGAATATCTGAAATATGGCATACAGGTGACGTGATCCTCTGCCTTCAGCATTTTTTTCAGATAAACGATACCAAGCATTCCGTTTTTCATTCTGAACAGTGACGGAGACATAATATTTAGCGCCTCCTCGTCCTTTTCGAGTATAACGAATCTCTCGCCCCAGTTTTCACCCTCGTCCTTTGAGATCACACCGCATATACGTGCAGTGGCGTGATCGTGCCAGCTTGTGCCGTAATATTCTGTGTAAGCCAAGAGGATGCTGCCGTCCTTAAGCCGCACAAACGTACTTTCACCGTTTCTGGGGTTGTTTTGCGAGGTCGGAATAAACAGTACCTCTTTGCCGATTTTTTTCATAAACTATCACCTCCCCTAAATTCTATCATACATATGGGTAAAATTAAAGAGCAAATTAGGACCTTTTAATAATTTTATGACTTAAAATGACACTTATTGGTTGACTTTTGTCTTGAGAAGTGATATTATCAGCATATGGAATTTAACGTGTATAATAAAAATCAAAAAGCCTTGACGGTTGAAAATCTGAATATGAAGCTGTTTTTTCAAACGGAATTTATAGTGGTGCAGGATAAAGGACTGCCTCTTCACAAACAGCTTCACAATCACTCCTACGTGGAGATGTTCGCCTGTCTTGAGGGAAAAATATCCATAAATACAGCCGGCGGTCAGACATTTGAGCTCTTCTCGGGGGATATAGCGATGGTTCCAACTGCCGTGGAGCACTTTAAAGCGCCCGAAACTTTGCCCGACACACGCTGGGTTGGAATGGGGTTTATCTGCCGAGAGGTGCAGGGCGACTTTAAAAATGACCTGTACGGAAGCTTTTCCGGGATCATGGATTATCATTCTGTCATTGTCTATAAAAACGTACCGCATCTGTGCCGCCTTGTAGACCTGTGCCATCAGCAAAAAAACGTAAAGGAGATCTCCTCTGTGCTTTCGCTGATTGCTGAGCT
This sequence comes from Eubacteriales bacterium, assembly GCA_045531285.1. Lineage (GTDB taxonomy): Bacteria > Bacillota > Clostridia > Oscillospirales > SIG627 > RGIG6353. The sequence goes on along the minus strand of JAZSDT010000096.1, from coordinate 11,451 downwards.
TATAAAGTTGCCAAAGGCAGAGGACAGACACGCGGACAATAATGTTGAAAATACTCAGAAGTCAAAGAATATAGACCGCCTTTTGAAGCTTGACGATATTATAAATACCAATTTTACAAGGGATTTTACCAATAAAGAAATTGCCGAGGAACTGTTTATCAGCGAGAGACAGCTCTCACGCATTGTAACCAAAAACTACGGTCAACCTCTTCGGATTATTATTATGAAAAAGAGATTGGATATAGCCGCCGAGCTGCTGCTGACTACGGGCGACAGCGTGGAGTATATTGCCGAATCGGTGGGCTTTAAGAATAAAAACTCCTTCCACAGAGAGTTTAAAAAACGCTTTGGAATGACTCCTTTGTCATATAGAAAAACAGCTCCGATGTAAAAATCGGAGCTGTTTGCTGTTTAGTAATTGTATTAAATTAATCTCGCCGTTTTTTGCGAGAGAATGCTTTTTAGCAAAAAGCACTCCCTCGCGCTCCTACGAAAAGCAATTTAAAGGGTTATTAAGAAATTAGTCTCGACGTTTTTTGCGAGAGAATGCTTTTTAGCAAAAAGCACTCCCTCGCGCTCCTTCGAAAAGCAATTTTAGGTCTTATTAAGAAATTAATCTCGATGTTGTGCTTTGTTTGATACTGCCAGCGTAGCGATAGGCGAGCATTGCCCGTGGTGGCTCACCACAAGTTGTCGGTTGACAGATATCTCATTCCTGTATCGGGGCAGAGAACGACAATTCTCTTCCCTTTGTTTTCGGGGAGTTGTCCAAGACGCATTGCAACAGAAACGGCAGCACCCGAGGAGATACCTACAAGAGTTCCCTCAAGCTTTGCAAGAAGTCTTACTGTCTCGTAGGCTTCATCCGTAGTGGCGGTCATTACACCGTCAATAAGAGAGGCATCGTAATTCTTTGGTATAAAGTTTGCACCGATGCCCTGAAGCTTGTGAGGTCCCGCCTTGCCCTGTGAAATAAGAGGGGAGTCGGCAGGCTCTACGGCAATCACTTTTACGTTTGGATTCTGCTCTTTGAGATATTTGGCAGTGCCCGAAACAGTACCGCCCGTACCAACTGTAGCCACAAAAATGTCCAGCTTTCCGTCGGTGTCGCGCCATATCTCTTTGCCTGTGGTTTTGTAGTGTGACAGTGGATTGGCGGGATTGTCAAACTGTGAGGGAATAAACGCCCCCTCAATGCTTACTGCCAGCTCTTCTGCCTTACTGATTGCTCCACTCATACCTTGTGCACCGGGAGTCAGCACAAGCTCGGCACCGTATGCGGAAAGTATTTTTCTTCTCTCAACGCTCATTGTGTCGGGCATAACGAGTATAGTTTTAAGTCCGTATGCCGATGCCGCCATAGCAAGTCCTATGCCTGTGTTTCCGCTTGTAGGTTCAATCAGCGTTGCCCCTTCTTTGATTTTACCGCTTTCAAAAGCGTCTTTTATCATTTCAAGAGCTACTCTGTCCTTGGAGCTTCCCGCGGGATTGAACAGCTCTAGCTTTAAAACTATTTCAGACGTAGCACCGCACTCACTCTCAAGCTTTGATGCACGTACAAGGGGCGTGTTGCCCACCAATTCCGTAATATTGTTGAATATCATAATTTCACCTCGAAAAAATTTTATCACAAATGACCAAAAAAATCAATATGAGTGTTGCAAAATTTAAATAAATGTGATAAAATAATAACGTAATAATATAATGCTATATGCAGAAAGGAGCATTTTATGGAAAATAATTGGGTAATTACATTAGGAAGACAGTTTTGCAGCGGCGGTGCCGAGATAGGACACAAGGTTGCCAAAGCACTTGATATTCCTTACTATGACAGAGAGATAATTGACGAAGCGGCGGGCATTCTTAAAATGACCCCCGAGGACATCAAAAAGCATGACGAAAAACCGCCGAAGCTTTGGGATTATCCGGGCTACCAGTACGCAAACTATTGGTATACCGACGACCCTTCTCTTATGCTTCCCATAAGCATAAGAATAGCCGAAGCACAGTTTAGTGCTATTTCAAATTATGCAGACAAGGGCTCATGCGTTATTATGGGCAGATGTGCAGACTTTGTTCTTGCCGACCGTCCCAACGTAATCAGCGTTTTCATAAAGGCTGACCTTTCGCAGAGAATAGAAAGAGCCTGCCGTCTCTACCACATAAGCGAAGCGGAAGCTAAGAAGCTTATAAAGAAGACCGATAAGATAAGGGCAGACTACTACGACAGCCATACACAGCAGGTATGGGGCAGACCAGAGTATTACGATCTGATTATCGATTCCGGCAAATTCGGTACGGACCTTGCTGCACGTCTTATCTGCGAGTGTGTTGAGCGCCGTTCACACGAAAAACCGAATTTATAAGTGGAGAGCCTCCACTGGCAATGCTCGCCTATCATTACGCTGGCAGTATCAAACAAAGCACAACGGCGAGGTTGATTTAAAGCAATTTCCCAGTATATAAAAGGTGGTGAGCCACCACGGGCAATGCTCGCCTATCGCTACGCTGGCAGTATCAAACAAAGCACAACGGCGAGGTTGATATAAGGCTTTATCTAAAAGGCAAAAAAGTGGAGAGCCACCACGGGCAAATTTCGCCTATCGCTGTGCCGACAATATCCAAACAAAGCACGACGTCGAGATTAAATTCTTAATAAAACCTTAAAATTGCTTTTCGAAGGAGCGCGAGGGAGTGCTTTTTGCTAAAAAGCATTCTCTCGCAAAAAACGACGAGATTAAATTCTTAATAAGACCTAAAATTGCTTTTCGAAGGAGCGCGAGGGAGTGCTTTTTGCTAAAAAGCATTCTCTCGCAAAAAAACGACGAGACTCCAATTATCGAGAAATCTCCTAATATAATAACAAGAGAGGACTTTTTTCTAAAAAGGTCCTCTCTTGTTGCTTTGCTTGAGAGCGAATAAAAATATTTAAAAGCCTTTTGGGGAAGGGAGCTTTTTTGCTAAAAGCTTCCTTCCCCAAAAAAGTATAAAATCAGTCTTCTTTCATCATATCCTTGACCTTCATAAGTCTGGTCAGGTTGCCGCGCTCGTTGTCCTCAAGCTTCATAGTGATGAACTTGATGTTAGCCTTCATTTCGGCTATCATTACGTATTCCAGCGCGTTTACACGCCTTCTGGTTCTTTCAAGCTCATCGGCAAGCATATCGCAGGTCTTTTCAACCGATGCAAGCTCAAGAAGCTTTGGCATAAGCTTTTGGATATCCAAGGTTGCGCGGTCAAGATATTCGGAGGTGAACGCCGTAGAGTAGGGAATGGAAGCACCGCCCTCCTTGTTTTCTACAGAGATATCGGGCACGAGAATACTCATAATATTCTTCAAGCCGTAATCCGCATCGTTTGATGCCGTAGGAACAAGAAGTGCTTCTGTGATGGCACTCTCACCCATCTCCGCTTCGGCAATGGCAGTGTTCTGCATCGCCGTTGCAAGAAGCTCCTCAACCTCAAGTCTCAGCTCACGGTTTCTTCTGATATAGGACATAAACTGACGAGCCATTTCGTCCTGCTTGTCCTTCAGAAGCTTGTGTCCTCTGACAGCGGTTGCCAGCCTCTTTTTAGTGCGTGTCAGCTCCATTCTTGTGGGATTTACACGCGTTGCCATCTATCCCACCTCAGCTTTCGGGCATATATTTTTCAATATATTCAGGTCTGATTCTCTTAAGCTCGGACTTGGGAAGAATGGAAAGAAGCTTCCAGCCTATCTCAAGTGTCTTTTCAATGCTTCTGTCTGTGTTGTAGCCCTGTGAAACGTATTCGTTTTCAAAGGCTTCCGAGAATTTGGCGTACTTTCTGTCCATTTCCGAAAGAGCCGCCTCACCAAGAACTACAGCAAGCTCCTTGGCTTCCTTGCCTCTTGCGTAAGCTGAGAATATCTGGTCCATAGTGTCGGCATGGTCCTCTCTTGTTTTGCCGTTTCCGATACCCTTGTTTTTAAGACGGCTAAGGGAGGGAAGAACGTCAATGGGAGGCTCAATACCCTTATGGTAAAGGTCACGGGAAAGAATTATCTGTCCCTCTGTGATATATCCTGTAAGGTCGGGGATGGGATGTGTCTTGTCATCCTCGGGCATGGTAAGAATGGGAATCTGTGTTATAGAGCCGCCCTTACCGTTGATACGGCCCGCTCTCTCGTAGAGAGTTGCAAGGTCGGTGTAAAGATAACCGGGATAACCTCTTCTTCCGGGAACCTCCTTACGTGCCGCAGAAACCTCACGGAGAGCCTCGGCATAGTTGGTAAGGTCGGTAAGAATAACAAGGACGTGCATACCAAGCTCATAGGCAAGGTATTCCGCACAGGTAATAGCCATACGGGGAGTTGCAATACGCTCAACCGCAGGCGCGTCGGCAAGGTTCATAAAGAGAACCGAACGTTCAATAGAGCCTGTCTTTTTGAAGTCCTCAACAAAGAACTGAGCTTCCTCGAAGGTGATACCGATAGCCGCAAAAACAACCGCAAAGTTGTCGTCACCGCCGCGTACCTTTGCCTGTCTTGCAATCTGTGCCGCAAGGTTAGCGTGGGGAAGACCCGAGCCTGAGAAAATGGGGAGCTTCTGTCCTCTTACAAGAGTGTTAAGTCCGTCAATGGCGGAAACGCCTGTCTGAATGAACTCGGCAGGGTAGTCACGTGCCGCAGGATTGATAGGCTCACCGTTGATGTCGTCGTATCTTTCAGCAACAATATCTGCACCGCCGTCAATGGGCTTGCCCATTCCGTCGAATACTCTGCCGATCATATCCTTTGAAACGGCAAGCTCAAGAGGATGACCAAGGAATTTAGCCTTTGAATTGGAAAGCTGAAGTCCCTGAGAGCTTTCAAAGAGCTGAACAACGGCAGTCTTGTCCTTTATTTCAAGAACACGTCCCAGCCTTGATTTGCCGTTTGCTTCCTTTATTTCTACGATTTCATAGTATTTTACGTTTTCAACGCATTCAACCATCATAAGAGGTCCGACAGCCTCTTTTATTGTTTTATATTCCTTTTTCAAGCTCTGTCACCTCCTACGCCTATTTCGGAAAATTCGCTTGAAAGCTTATCGTTAAGCTCAGCATAGAACTTTGCCCATTCTTCCTCGGGCACGTATTTCATCTTGGCAATAAGCTCAAGAACAGACATATTCATTATCATCTTGTAGGTAGCACCCTTGCCAAGAGATGCAAGGCTCAGGTGATACCAGTCGAGTATAGCGGATATCATATTACTCTGCTTGCCCGACGAGGTGTAACGGTCGTGCTCTCTGAAGGAGTTCTGCTGTAAGAAGTCCTCACGGATAGACCTTGCACACTCAATGGTAATTCTGTCCTTTTCACCAAGGGCATCAAATCCGATAAGACGCACAATTTCCTGAAGCTCGGCTTCCTCCTGAAGAAGAGCCTTTACTTCTCTTATGTGTAATGCCCATTGGTCGTCGATATTTTCTGTGTAGTATTTAAATGCTGAATCCTCGTAAAGAGAATAGCTCTTCAGCCAGTCGATAGCAGGGAAGTGACGCTTGTAAGCAAGGTCGGCACTAAGTCCCCAGAATACCTTGACAATACGGAGAGTAGCCTGTGAAACAGGTTCACTGGTGTCACCGCCGGGAGGGGAAACCGCACCGATGGCAGTGATAGCACCGTATCTTCCGCCAAGACACTTAACAGAGCCTGCACGCTCGTAGAACTCTGCAAGACGGGTTGAAAGATAAGCGGGATAGCCCTCTTCACCGGGCATTTCTTCAAGACGTCCCGACATTTCACGAAGCGCTTCTGCCCAACGTGAAGTGGAGTCGGCAATGATAGCTACCTTATAGCCCATATCTCTGAAATACTCGGCAATGGTAATACCCGTGTATATTGACGCCTCACGTGCGGCAACGGGCATATCCGATGTGTTTGCAATAAGAACAGTTCTTTTCATAATGGAAAGACCTGTTCTGGGGTCGTTCAGTGTGGGGAATTCCTTAAGAACGTCGGTCATTTCGTTTCCGCGTTCTCCGCAACCGATGTAGATGATGATGTCTGCATCAGCCCACTTTGCAATCTGGTGCTGTGTTACAGTCTTGCCCGAACCGAAGGGACCGGGGATAGCCGCAACACCGCCCTTTGTAATGGGGAAGAGGGAGTCGATTACTCTCTGTCCCGTTATCATAGGCTCGTTGGGAACAAGCTTCTCGGCATAAGGACGTCTGCGACGTACGGGCCACTTCTGAAGCATAGCTATCTCTTTGATTTCGCCCTTGTCCGTCTTGATCTTTGCAACTGTTTCGGTAATGGTTGCCTCTCCGTCAAATACCCATTCAACAGTACCCGACATTTCCGGGGGTACCATTATCTTCTGGGTAACTGCCAGCGTTTCCTCAACCTCACCAAGCACGTCGCCGCCGGAAACTCTGTCTCCTACCTTGGCAACTGCCTTGAAAAGCCACTTCTTTTCTCTGTCAAGCTTCGGAAGGTCGATACCTCTGGGGATTCTGCTTCCTGCCGCATCTCTGATTTTTTCAAGAGGTCTTTCGATTCCGTCGAAAATACCCTCGATAAGTCCGGGTGCAAGCTCTACGGAAAGAGGCTCGCCTGTTACGTAAACGTTTTCTCCCGGTCCTATACCTGTGGTATCCTCGTAGACCTGAATGGATGCACGGTCGTCTCTGAGCTCGATTACCTCACCCAGAAGCTTCTTTTCACTGACACGTACAACGTCGTACATCTGTACGTCACGCATACCTGTGGCAACGATAAGAGGACCTGCAACCTTATATATAGTTCCTACCTGTTTTTCCATTTAAGGTATACCTTACCTTTCTTATTTTATGGGAAATATCTGTTGTTTCTCGCCGTTTTGTTATCATTGGATATAGTCAATATCACGATAGGCGAGCATTGCCAGCGGAGGCTCTCCGCTATTTGTCGAAGATGTTAGTACCGATAGCCTTTTCCATATTGGCTATTATCTTGCGGTTACCCACGCCTCTGGTACCCGACCTGTCGGGAATGGGGATTATTGCGGGATACGCCGCTTCTCTGTATTTTTCAATAACGTCTGCAAGACCGTCTGTGTACTTTTCACTTATGAATATAACCTTGTATCCGTCGGTGGCAAGCTCTCTTACAGCCAGCTCAGCTTCCTTGACGTCGGACGCCGCACGTGTGGTAATACCGGCTGTGTTAAATATAATAATGCTGGCTCTGTCGCCTACAGCCGCAATTTTATTTTCGCTCACTGTACTCCTGCCTCCTTTTCCTGAAGCTCACATTTTGTAAGGAGTCTGCGAAGGGTCTCAGCCTCACTCTTCTTTGCAAAGAAGTATTCGGCAATAGGTGCAAAGCCCTCACCGCTTCTCAGGTCATACATAGCACGTGCAATCGTTTCCTTAGCCTCGGCTATAATTTCACTCTCGTCCCTGTTGTCACCTGCAATGCTTGTGTAGGATACAGGGAGAAGAAGCTCCTTGACAGCTTCAATATCACGCCCCATAAGGCGAAGTCTTGCTTCGGATATTCTGTTTTTAGCCTCACCGTACTTGAGAAGCATCTCGTAAAGAGCCGCGTTTTTCTTTTTGGCAAGCTCAAGAGTGTGAAGATATACAGCTCTGTCGGCACGTGAGCTTACAACGAAGGGGTCCGTTTCGTTTTCTATTCCCTCAAGCTCACTGTCAAGGACCTGGCTGATTAGCGTAAAGTCACCGGCTTCCACCGAGCCACGCCATATTTCTACGGGCACGGAACCGCCCGAGGTAGCCAGCTGAGTTACGTCACGTCCTATGAGCTGTCCCTTTAAAAACAGCTTAAGGTTCTGAGCATCCTCTTCAAAGAGCAAAAGGTCTGTCAGTGACCTGTCAGGAGAAACGTCACGTATGAAATTCACGGCATATTCAAACTCGCCCTGAATTCTGCTGTGCAGGTCTCCTTCGATTCCACGTCCCCAGCCAAACTCGTCCAGAAGTCTGGGAAAATCGATTATGTCAGCCTCTTCAAGTCTTCTCAGCTCATCCTCGGTCAACGGGGGATGAGAGGAAGCCTTTATTGCACCAAGAGCATACTCATATGACTTTTTTGAAAATTCGTTTCCCGTCATCATTTGACGTCTCCTGTTTGAAAGAGTATATTAGCAATGTCTTTTTCGTTCTTTTCAAATACTTCCTCAAGGATGGCATCAACGGAGAATTCTACGTCGTAGTTTTCTGCCGAAAGCATAAAGCCCGTATCGAAATCCGCATCCTTATCGGAAAGTGTAAGCTTGATATTTGCCGCCTTTTCAAGCTGAGAAATGGTGCTCTTACAAAGTGCACGGTGTGCGGGGGAGGGGATAATTACAAACTCTCCGGAAAGCTCGGAGTCTGCAAGATATTTTGAAAACACCTTGACAAATTCAGCCTCATCCATCTTTGCAAGCTTTGCTTTTGCCTCTGCTTTTGCAAGGTCGAGCATATTGCGTTTTGTACCCAAAACACCAAGCTTGATGTTCATTGCGTCGGACTGCGCTCTGCCCTTTTCGGCAATAGCGGCATTCTGCTGTGCTGCTTCAAGCAGCTTTTGTGCACGCTCAGCGGCATCGTCGAGAATAGCCTTTTTGTCGGCTTCCGCCTTTTCGTTTGCCTCGGCGATTATAGCCTCAGCGGCTTCGCGCGCCTTTTCCTCTATTTTTTTTGTAACTGTTTCTGCACTCATCTGTATTCACCTAAATTAACCGAGCTGAATGCTGTTTATCATAAGAATTGACGTAAGAAGAGCAAGGATAGCGTAGGTCTCAACAAGAGCAGTCATAGTGATACCCTTACCTGAAGCATCGGGCTGCTTACCTGTCATATGGATAGCCGCTGCCGCTGTCTTACCCTGTGCAATACCTGAAACGAGACCAACAATACCCATGGGAAGTGTTGCGTAGAAGAATGCCCAGCCCTGTGCAACCGTAAGGTCGATGGGCTCACCGAGGAGACCTGTGTATACCATAACGAGAATGGCAACAAGGAAGCCGTAGATACCCTGTGTACCGGGGAGCGCCTGAAGAACGAGCATCTTACCGAAGAGGTCGGGCTTTTCCGAAACTACTCCGGCAGCTGCCTTACCTGCAAACATAACACCAAGTGCCGAGCCGCAACCGCCAAGTAAAGCACAAAGGGTTGCTCCAAAGATTGCAATAACGATTCCTGATTCAAACATGATTTTTCCTCCAATTAATCTTTTTTAATATTAATATAATTTGTTTTTATGCCAAAGGGTCTGAAGACACTGCCTCCGCCCTCATAAAACTTACTGTAGAATTCAATGTACTGAAGTCGGCAGGAATGCACGTAGGCAGACAGCAGACCGAGTACCAGATTGAATATGTGTCCCACAATGTAGATAACAAGTGAGAGAATAAAGCCTATAACTCCGTTTTGTACCATTCCGGCAAGTAGGTTCATTACCATACCTACAACGCCTGTGGCAAGACCAAGCGCAAGAATACGGGAGTAGGAAAGAATATCACTGAGATAGCTTGTAATTCCGTAGAGACCTCCAAGACCTCCCGTTATCTTTCCGAAGATTCCCTTTTTGGCACGTCCTGCGGTGAAGAGTACGATAAGCGCACCGATTACGGCGATAACCACTCCCACCTTGCTTAGCGGGGGAAGGAATACCATTCCAAGTCCGGCTATTATCATCATCCACGAAACCTGATCAAACAGAGCGTCCAGGGGATGACCGCTTTTAATATTCAATACTATTTTTGTAATCATACCCGTGAAGATATGAAACACACCGATTATCAGTGTAAACAGAAGCATTTTTATAGGATCGCCCATAGCGGTAAAGCCTATCAGGGGAGGGAAGAATTCTTCACCGAAATAGCTTCCGAAAAGAACACCGAATATTATGGTGGTTATCGAGGAATAGAGAAGCACGTTTATGAGCTTAGCCATTCCACCCTTGGGCTTGAGCAGCTTTTTGCCTATGAATATGAGCACTGCCATCATAAGACCGTAGCCTGCATCACCCATCATCATGCCGAAGATGACCCAATACCAAGGTGCCATAACGGCATTGGGGTCGTAGTCTCCGTATTTTGGCGGATTGAACATTTCCGTAATACCCTCAAACTGACTTACAGCCTTGTTGTTTGTCAGCGAGGTGGGTACGTCCTCATCCTCCATGGGCTCACGGGCTTCAATATCAAATATGTCGGTAGCCTCGCCCAGCGTCTTTTCAAGAGCCTTCATACAGTCGTCTCTGACCCATCCCTCAATGAATACCGTTTCCACGGTCTCATCAAGTCTTACCTCTGCTCTGTCATTGCTTGCCCTGTATTGCTCAAACAGGGTCTCAATGTCGGTCTTTGACGTCTGAGCAGCCTTAGTAAGCTCCTGAACGTATTGCTCACACCTTTCGTTAAGTGCTTGAAGTGAGAGCTTCTTTTCTTCAATTATGCTTGCTATTTTTCCGGACTCGGCAGGGAATCTTACTTCCTCAAAATCACAGTCCAGAAGAACCGAACGTACGTCTGCTGAGCACTCCTTGAAATATACAAGAAGCACCTGAGCCGTTTTCTCACCTTCGGATACCTTTTCATAGGTAGCGTCCAAGGTGACGATACGTTCTTCAAATTCCGACAGACGTGCCATTGGTACACGTCCCGTCACAGCCTCGGTATACTCCGTGGCTTTCAGGTCGGCTATATCGGTTTTTAAATTTTCCCATCCGTTGAAGGTGTCAAGAGCCGATTTCACAGCGTTTATTTCAGCTATTACCGTCTCTCTTTCCTTGATAAGCCGCTCTGTGTCCTTACAAAGCTCCACAGTTTTTTCGGAAACGCTGTCAAAAGAGCTTTCGCTCACTTCTGGAAGCTGGTCAAACATTCCTTTTTTCTTGGAATACTTGTTCAGCTCCTGAAGCAGCTGCTCCACTCTGCGTTGCCGTTCACTGCTTTCCTTGTCACCGCCCGCCATACCTGTGTCGGAGGCGGTTATCATCATCAGTGCCGAATGCTGTAATGCCCTGAGAACCTTTTCTCGGTCCTCCTTCATACAAACTATCGACACCTTTTTCATAGGTGCTATCATTAAGCAGTTACCTCTTTATACAAGTGATATGATTTTGTCAACAGCCGCTTTGTTGTTGCCCTTTGCTGTTGCAATAACGCTTTCCTTTTCGCTTTCAAGCTGTACGTTCGCCTTGGCACTTGCCTCATCCGCACGCTTCATCGCTTGGGCATTCAGAGCTTCACCCTTGGCTTTAGCATCGGCAATAAGCTTCTGAGCTTCTTCACGTGCTGCCTTCTCAGATTCAGCCAAAAGCTTCTGCGCCTTGGCTTTTGCTTCGCTCTTTATAGCCTCGGCTGCTTCTTCTGCCGCTTTTACGCTTTCGATGATATCCATTTATTTCTCCTTTTTACAGTATTTTCTATTATTTTATCATATTTTTAACAGTATTTCAAGAACATTTTAGTACGTTTTTTATATCGGCTATATATTTTTTTGCATA
>JAZSDT010000036.1:0-41523 GCA_045531285.1 Eubacteriales bacterium | reverse complement strand
TTTACCGTCAATACATTCAACAGCCTGTATATATTCAAGTGAGTCTTTTACAACGTGCTTTTTTATGTCCACGCTTATTTGCGCGTCGTTTTTGTCAACCGCCAAAAACTCTGAGAAGGTTTTTGACAACTTCTTTTTAAGCTTTTCATCGGCATTTGGAGCTTCTGAAAGGATGTTTGACACGTCGGTGCTGTTCATATCAACGCTTAAAAGACGGTATTCAAAGGAATAATCGTAAAACACGGAAAAGCTTTCGGTGTCGCTTGCAAAATTGTGACCGTTTGGAATTTTGAAACTTCCGTATTCCTTTTGCATTATCTTTGATGCGACCTTTTCTATTGTTGAAAGGTCGAAGGCAAAACGAAAGGTGGAGGGAGTAGTTTTGTCACGGAGAATGCTGTCGCCCTTTATTTTTATACCTTTTTCCTCCAGTACCTGAATAGCCTCTTCGATCCTCTCGTTTGAAAAAAAGCTCTTAGAATTATTAAGGTCGGTCAGCTTGAATAAAAAGAACAGGTCTACGGCAATAAAAATGAAAATGAGAAACAGCTTTAATTTACTTGAATTCATTTTTGACCTCCTGTTGCCCAGAAGGGCACTACTGTCTCTCCGTATTTTTCAAAAGAGTATACAGGCTCAAGAACGGGAGAGCTACCGTCCGACATACGTGCGGCAAGGGCAGGGACGATGTCTGTGGCAATAAGCTCGTCGCTGATTTGTGCATTTCCTTCAAAGAGTGAAACGTTCATAGGAGTGAGCTGTGCCCTTACAAGTCCCTTAGAGTTAAATACCAAAACCACCGACTGCTTTTTTTGAGCGTATACTACGTCGGAGGTTCTGTATTGGTATACGAACGAAAAGCTCATCTCGTCGCTTTCGGACGAGTAGCCTATATTATAAAGATTCAAAGAGGCTTCTCCTCCCGAAATACTGTCCGGGATTCTTGAAATAAAGGAAGTAGCCGCCGCAAGCAGCTCATAGGTGTCAAAGCTTTTACGTGCGGTGTTCAGAAGTGATTCCGCAGTGATCGGAACGGAGCTTTTGTCGATTACAGTGTATTGAACAGTTCCCGATTTTTCTATTTCAAGCCGCATATCTTCGCCTACAAAGGTGAGTCCCGAATCGGGGTCGGAGTAATATCCCACAATATGAGGATTGATTTCGAATATTTCAAAAATACTTGCCAATGCCGTTTCGTTTACCAGTTCAAGATAGGTAATATTCCCACCTTCAAATACAGTAGCAAGAGTATCGTATATCGGACTGGTCACTGATATGGCAGGAAGTGACGGAGGTGATGACAGAAGCTTATATTCGGACGGAAGATTTTCTACAGTTTTGCTTCCGTCACTTTTTTTGTTGAATTCAAAGGGAATAAACCCTTCATTTACAGTATATGCCGCAAGATTGTTGCTGTTAAAATCATATACAAAGGAAGGTGAATCCACACCGTGCCACGTGAAGGTGTGTACGTTTTGAGTGCTGTCTATCGAAATTGCGCAAGGGGTGTCCGCGGAATCCGAATAAAGCAGTATTTTTTCAATATAACACAGCTCTCCTTCACAGAAATTACCGTTCTGTTCAAGGAAGTTTGCCACAACGGTATAGGGAAGCTGTGCTGAAAATTCAATGAGTATGGCATCCTTTTTATCAAGAGCTTTTTCCCATTCACTAAGGGTTGCCCTCTCACAAACGTAAGGGGAGGAGAAGATCTCCTTTAGCAGAGTTGTGCAGTCATTGTAGAGAATGCTTGTCAGCTGTGTGCTGTAAGCCGATGTATAACCGTTTCCCGAAAGGATAAGACTGATACTGCGTGGAGTGAAAAAGCTACTGTCGGGTGCAGTTTCAAAATGTGCGTGCTCGGTTTGGGAGAATACCCAGAAGTCCTTGTCAAGAGAAGCTTCAACGTTATCATTCTTGTCAAACTGAATGTACACGTATCCTGTCCAGAGAGCAAGCATTGCAAACGCAAGAAATATAAGCAGAATGGATTTGACTGCCTCAATAAATTTTCTCATTATTTACTCACTCTCCTTTTTGATGTGGTTAAAGCTTCTGAAAAATACTAATTTTAAAGAACCACGCCGTTAGTTTTTTTGAGGGGATTGCAACGGAAAAGATAGGCGAGAATTGCCAGCGGCTGCTAGCCGCTAGAACGTTGCTTTTTGAGGTAAATAGATGTCTACGGTAGTGCCTGAGTGCAGACGGCTGCTTATACATATCGTACCTCCGTGAGCCTCGGCAATCTCGCGTGCGATTGCCAAGCCAAGTCCCGTTCCGCCTTTGTCGGAGTTCCTTGCCTTTTCAACTCGGTAAAATCTTTCAAAAATGTGAGGAATATCATCCTCGGGAATACCGATTCCATTGTCGGTAACAGACAGCTTGAAGTAGCGCCCGTCGGCAATACCGTCAATTCCCGACACCTGAGTAAAGTCGGAGGATATAAAGATATGACCGCCGTCGTTTGTGTATTTTATAGCGTTTTGAACAATGTTTATAAGTATCTGCTCTATCTTTTCCTTGTCGGCAATTATTTCCGGAAGTAAATCGTCGTTCTTGATGTACTCAAGCTTCTGACCGTGCTTTTCCGCTTCGGTAGACAGTACAAGACAACAGCTTTCAATGAGCCCCGTAACAGAGAAGGAGGAGGGGTTCCATTTCATTCTGTTGTTGTCAAGCCTTGACAGTACAAGAAGGTCGTGAACAATGTGAGTCATTCTGTCGCTCTCGCTGATAACCATATCAAGAAAATGCTTCTTGACGTCATCGGGCATATCGGGATTGGCAACGATGGTTTCGGTCGCACCCTTTATTCCGGTAAGGGGAGTGCCAAGCTCGTGAGAAACAGTCGCTATGAACTCTCGCCTCGACTTGTCAAGCTCAAAGCTTTCAGTCACGTCATGAAGAACGGCAATGTAACCGCTGTACTTGTTTTCCGAAAGATAGAAATTGAATTTTCCAAAGCTTATATCAAATACCCTGTTGTCAAAAACAACGTTGTTGAGCACAACCGAATCGTTTTTGCCCATGGACAGATCTTCGGCGCGATAATCAAGGTCAAGCTTTTCAATAAGACTGTCAAGGGTAAGCTCGGAGCCCTCGGAAATTTTGAACAGAGCCTTTGCTTCGGGGTTGATGTGCATAGGATACCCCTCATTGTCAAAGGCAATTACGGCATCCTTGAGATAGTGTATTATAGACTCAAGCTTTTCTCTTTGATTGGATATTTCCGCAAGATTGTTTTTAAGAGTGTCTGCCATCTTGTTGAAGGTGTGGGTGAGAGTTCCTATTTCGTCATCCGAATACACCGTCAGCTTTTCGTCAAAGTCGCCCTTTGACAGCTTTGTTGCCTTTTTGGTAATGTTCTGTATGGGCGAAACAATGGCTTTTGACAGGAAGAAGGACAGGATTACGGCAATTATAAGACCGATGAGCAACGACTGAAGAATGATGGAGAATACCATCCAGGAGAACTCCTTCATTTCGGTGTTGTTCTCTACAATGTAAACTATGGCCTTGACCGAACCGTCCTTGCTTGTCAGCACCTCCGCCCAGTCGGTGTAGGAGTTTCCTACCTCCTGGGTGTGTGAGCTTGTACCTGCAATGGCATGGACAAGGTTCTGCGTCTTTTTTATGTTGTGGTCTTCCTTACTTACCGAGCCGGCAAGATAGTTTCCGTTTTCGTCAAGTATGAAATAGTTGCGGTGTGCGTCTATTCCAAGATGCGCGGAATAAGCCCACAGCGTGTTTTTCATCCTCTCTGGGTAGTCGGCATAATCCAGATTTTTTTCAAGCTCCGTGATAAAATCCTCTGTAAATACCGAGGACTGCTGTTCCACAAAATCATTGGTGTAATACGTGAAAATATTGCCGATGAGTATTGTTCCCACCACGGTTATTATACACACAATAAATGAGACCAATATCAGCACTATTTTAAATTGCAGTTTTCTGTACAAAGTATTGTCTCCTTACAAATCAGTTGTTTTGGGTGCTGATAAAATAGCCCATACCGCGCTTTGTCTGTATAAGGCTCTCGGTTGCGTTCGGGTCATCTATCTTCTGTCTGAGTCTGGCAATGGTAACGTCTATTGTTCTGAGGTCACCGTAGAAGTTTTCATATCCCCATACAGCGCTCATCAGCTCCTCACGGCTGTATATCTTGCCTGCGTTTTTCGCAAAGTGAGCCAGAAGGTCATACTCTTTTTTTGACAGCTCTAAGGTTTTTCCACCTTTTTTAACAAGATAGTTTTCGCAGTCGATTTCAATATCGCCGAAAGCAATTGTTGTTTCGGCGATTTTGTGTGCAACCGTCTCGTTTGAATAACGGCGTATGTTGGCACGGACTCTGGACAACAGCTCGTTGATGCTGAAGGGCTTTGTCATATAGTCGTCGGCACCCGTGTCAAGTCCCTTTATTTTATCGGGCTCGGTATCTCTGGCAGTGAGGATGATAATAGGCGTGTCAAGACGCTCTCTCACCTTGGCACATACCTCAAAGCCGTTCATAAAAGGAAGCATCAGGTCGAGAAGGATAAGGTCATATCCACCGGTCAATGCCTCTTCAAGACCGCTCTTTCCGTCATAACGTGTCTGAGCCTCATAGCCTGCGGCTTTTATGTTATAGAGGAGAATTTCGGCAATCGTTTTTTCATCCTCTATTATGAGTATTTTCTTTTTGTTATCCATTTCTTCCTCCTAATCTACCCTGTCGGTAGGATAAATTACCTCTTCGGTTGCATAGCGGTCGGCAGACATATAATACATCAGCCTTTCGATAATGCCACTGCTCTTTTCGTCTGAAGTAAGTCTTATAACCGTTGTTTTATATTCAAAGGTCTTGTTGTACATATCTCTTGCAGTGTCCCTTGCACTTGAATCCCTCCAAGTATCTATATCAAGGTCAAAGCCCCATGCCACGTATCCCATGTCCTGAGCCTTTGACTTGATTCCGTCGGTTAATTCTCCCTTTATTCTCAGGAGTCTCGTGCGGTAATTAAGCACCGAATAAAGTGCATCGTTGGCACTGTCAGCTTCCTCGGGCGTTTCGGCGCATACACCGATTCCGTGTCCCATAACAAAGGCACGTATTACAGCCTCCGGGTACTTGAGTATCCCTTCTCTGTCAAAAAAGAAGGTGGCTTTAACGTCATGCTTTTCCAAGGTGTCCAAAAGGCTTTCAGTGCTTTCGTTTGGACAGCTGTCAAAAGTGATGTACAGGTATCTGTCCGACGGTGTAACGGGCTCTACGGGCTCATCCGGCTTATCCGGCTCGATTACAGAGGGAGTGTCCGGAGGTGTAACGGGTGCATACAGCTTTATCAGCTCATCAAAGGTAAGACGCTGTGTGCCGTCGGTTAGTCTTACGTGCTCGTCTGTGCCGTCATTCTTTTTCTCTACGGTCAGCGAAAGTATTTGTGAACAGTATTCCAATGGCATATATACCGTGGAATTCATTATGGGGAAGCTGACGTTTATCAGCTCTCCGTCAACTACTATAGACTGGGAGTTGGACGAAAAGGAAAGATAGCGGTCGGTCTCTTTGTTTCTGAGATAAAAGCCCGCAGGAGCGGTTGCGTATTCATACTGTATATTTTTAAGTCCTATAAAAAAGCTTACCGGTACGTAAAGCTTTCCGTCAACGTTTTCCACAGGGTAGTCGGTAATAGTGTACTTTGCATCGTTTTTATATAAAATGGCTTTACTGCCTGTCGCGCTCGACAAAAACGCAAAGCACAGCATAACGGATACTATTGCAAAGAAAATTACAACGTTTCTTATTCGTTTCATCGTTTACCTCCTACAAAAATTACGTGCGGCTATTGCTTGCCGCTTAAAAAATATGCTGTGTACAGCTGAGAGCTGAGAGAATATGACACTACGCCTTCGTCACCGTTCAGTGACAGGTAGGTGTCGTTAATAGCCTCTGCCACTTCGTCAACAAAGGTCTGAGAATACTTCTGAGAGCTTTTTGACGAAAGGTATATATCATTTACAAGACAGGCAGGGAAGGCTGAAAACGCATTGTAAAAAGCCTCCTCGTCAAGTCGGAAAAGTATGTTTGAAAGTGTTATGGCAGCCTGTGAATAGGCTGAGTATCTGACGTAAGGGTGCTCGCTTTCAAGACATATGAGAAGTGCCGAAAACTCGGCTTCCTTTTCTGAGCCAATCCCCATTTGATGGGAGTACTCGTGTGCCATTGTGAAGGGGATGGAATATCGCCAAAAGGCTGTGTTTATATTCGCTTCCCCTGTAAAAAAGCTGTATATTCCGGAAATTCCCGTATATGCTAAAGGTTCGCTGAAGGTAAGAGGCTTTGCGCGAAACGAATGCTTTTGGTATATGGGATATCTTTGGGAAGCCTTCCTTGCAGAAGCGAGAACCTCACTTGCCATTTGTGAAAAATCAAGGTCACAATACGTTCCGTTGTCCCTTGTGTATTCAAGCTGTGACGCAATACCGTTCAGCTCCAAGGTTATCTTGTCCAGTGCCGCCGACACGTTTTGAGCGTTCATTTCCACAGTCTCCATTTCCAAGGACTCACTTATGGGGACTCTGGAATAGGTGGACTGAAACGCAAAAGCATAGGTGAAATATATAAACCCAAGAGAGTACAAAATGATTTTCAAGTAGTTTTTGAAGTATGAAGCGCACTCTTTTTTGAATATCCTCATCACAAGCAGACGCAAGCCTGAAAGCAAAGTGATAATGGCAAAAATGAGCAATATAATAACAAAGCTTTCTCCCAACGAAAACGGAAAAACAGAGGTGAGAAACGACAGCGGGATACGAAAAAGGGGAGCAACCTTAAGTGTGTAAAGCTCCGAAAAATCGGGGGACATTCTGAACAGTGCTCCCAAAACGAAAGAAGAGACCAAAGCAGTCAAAAGAAGCCTGATTCTTTTATTTCTTAGGATATTTCTCAAAAAATTTACCTCAATGTTTTGTTTTTTTATCGGTGGCAGGTCACCGTTATTCGTTAAACAATTGCTCTTGGCAAAGAGTAAAGTCACGGGAGGGGGGACACACTATACAGACGTTATCGCTTGTCACGGGATGTACAAAGCTCAGCCTTTCGGCGTGGAGTGCCTGTCTGCCGATATATTGTGAAGGAGCAGAATAAAGCAAATCTCCGATTATGGGATGTCCTATGGCTTTAGCGTGGACTCTCAGTTGATGCGTCCTGCCGGTGACGGGAATAAATCTGACAAGGCTGACCCCGTTTCTCTCGCAAATCACAGAGTATTGGGTGAGTGCCTGATTTCCCTCGGGTGAGTTTTCACTGTTGGCAGGTCCTTTTTCTACCGCCTCGCGCTCCATTTTATAGGGATGGGGACGGCGTATGTTGTAGTCGATAGTTCCGCTTTTTTCGTCAAAGCTGCCCTGACATATGGCAAGGTATTCCTTGAGCACCGTTCTTTCTGCCAGCATTTTGGAAAACTGACAGGCGGCAATACTGTCCTTTGCAATCAGCACTGCTCCGCTTGTGTCAATGTCCAGTCTGGTCAGTACCCGAAAAATAAAATTGCGGTCCTTGAAATGCGCCATAACACGTGACGCTAAGGTATCGTCGGTATGTCTGCGAGAGGGATGGATCGGCAGGTTTGCAGGCTTTTCCACTGCTATAAACCAATCGTCCTCGTACAGCACGTTGACGGGAACGTGGGACAGGGAAATGTTCTTCGAGGATTGGGAATCCTCTGTTTCCAATTCCAGCAGGTCACCTGTTTTCAGTACCCATCTTACAGTTTTTCTCTCACCGTTTACCAGTATTCCTCGCTCCTTGGCTTTCAGACGTGTGATAAGCCTTGCGGAGAAACCTTGACGTTCAAGATATTGCTTTATAGTAATGCCGTTTTCGGCGTCGGTTACAGTAATTTTCATAAAATCATTCCTATCCATTGTCTATTTTACTATATTTGTGAAATATTTGCAAGAGATTTTTGAAAAAGTTGAAAAGTATATTATATTTTTGTAATAAATCCGTTGATTTATACCGAGCTTTATGGTATAATATCTCATTATAGAAAGGGATCATATACTATGTGGACAGCAGATAAATGGAAAAGCTACGAGCTTATAGATACATCCGACTCCTTCAGGCTTGAGAGATGGGGAAAATTCATACTTCAGCGTCCCGACCCTCAGGTGATCTGGAAGGACGTCAGGTCGAGCAATATGTGGAAACGCGCCGACGGAATTTACCACCGTTCAAAAAGCGGCGGCGGTGCGTGGGACATAAAAAACAAAGAGATGAACGGCACTTGGACTATCGACTACGGAACGCTCAAGTTTTCCGTCAAGGTTATGGGCTTCAAGCATACGGGAGTTTTTCCCGAGCAGGCTGTTAACTGGGATTGGGAAATGGAGCAGATAAGAAATGCCAACAGACCTATCAAGGTGCTCAACCTCTTTGCCTATACCGGCGGTGCTACGATTGCCTGCGCTTCGGCAGGTGCATCGGTTTGCCACGTTGACGCATCAAAGGGTATGGTTGCCGTTGCCAAGGAAAACGCCGCACTTTCGGGACTTGCCGATGCTCCTATCCGTTATATCGTTGACGACTGTGCAAAGTTTGTTGAAAGAGAAATAAGGCGAGGCAATAAGTACGATGCCATAATCCTCGACCCTCCCTCATACGGCAGAGGCCCTACGGGTGAGATGTGGAAGCTTGAGGATAACATTGGAGCTTTTCTTGAGCTGTGCGAAAAGGTGCTCTCGGACGACCCTCTTTTTGTGGTGCTCAACTCCTATACCACGGGACTTCAGCCTGCGTCAATGTCCTATCTTCTCACAATGAAGGTGGCAAAGAAGCGTGGCGGCTACGTGCTGTCTGATGAAATTGGTTTGCCCGTTACCGCGACGGGACTTGTACTTCCCTGCGGTGCAACGGCAAGGTGGATGAAATGAATGAATTTATAAGGCTTGAAAACGTGTCCTTTGACTATACTCCCGAGGAGATAGAGGACAAAAGCGACGACGTAATAAAAGAGCTTGATCTTACAATAGAAAAGGGCAGCTTCGTTGTTATTATCGGACACAACGGTTCGGGAAAGTCAACGCTTGCAAAGCTGTTTAACGGAATACTCGTGCCCACCTCGGGCAAGGTGTGGGTTGACGGAATAGACACCTCGGACGATGACAGAATATTCGACGTCAGACGCAAGGTTGGAATGGTATTCCAGAACCCGGACAACCAGATCGTTGCCACGACCGTTGAAGAGGACGTAGCATTTGCTCCCGAGAATCTGGGAGTAGAGCCGTCGGAAATACGGAAAAGAGTGGACAGTGCACTTGAAAGCGTGGGAATGAGTGCGTACAAGCAGCATTCGCCCTCACAGCTGTCGGGCGGACAAAAGCAGAGAGTGGCAATAGCGGGTATTATCGCCATGCAGCCCGAATGCATAATTTTTGACGAATCCACTGCCATGCTTGACCCTCGCGGAAGAAAAGAAGTCCTTGATACCATTATCAAGCTCAGGGAAAACGGAATGACAGTAGTGCTTATTACCCACTATATGAACGAGGCATCTGATGCCGACAGGGTAATAGTTATGAACGACGGAAAAATAGAGCTTGACGGAACGCCGTCACAGGTATTTTCCCACGTGGAAAAGCTCCGTGAAATAGAGCTTGACGTTCCGCAGGTAACAGACCTTGCACACCGTCTCAGAATGGCGGGATTCGATATTCCTCGGGGAGTTATCTCACAAGAGGAAGCTATAGAGGCAATAGCAAAGCTAATTAAACGAGGTAAATGATTTGAGCAAATTACAGCTTGAAAACGTATCATACGTATACAGTCCCGACACCCCCTTTGAAAAAGAGGCACTGTCGGACGTGACCTTAGAATTCGGTGAGGGAAGAATCACCGGCATAATCGGTCATACGGGCTCCGGAAAATCAACGGTAGCCCAGCTTCTCAACGGACTTTTGCGTCCCACCGTGGGAAGAGTGCTTCTCGACGGCAAGGACATATTCGCCAAGGACAGCTACATTTCGCAGGTACGCTTCCGTGTGGGACTTGTTTTCCAGTACCCCGAGTACCAGCTTTTTGAGGAGACCGTCTGGCGTGATGTCGCCTTCGGACCGTCAAATATGAAGCTGTCGCCGGAGGAAATAGACCGCCGTGTACGCACGGCTGCCAGATTTACCGGCATTGAAGAAGAGCTTTTTGAACGCTCTCCCTTTGAGCTGTCGGGCGGACAGAAAAGAAGGGTCGCCATTGCGGGTATCATGGCAATGGAGCCCGACGTAATCGTACTTGACGAGCCTGCGGCAGGTCTTGACCCTCAGGGCAGGGACGAAATATTCACAGGAATAAAGCAATGGCGTGACAGCCGTAATTCAACGGTCATACTAATTTCTCACAGCATGGAGGATATGGCGCTTTATGCCGACGACATCGTGGTAATGAAGGGCGGTACCGTGCTCACGTCGGGAACGGTTGACCAGGTGTTTCGCCGTGTGGACCTTATAAAAGAATCGGGTCTCGACATCCCTCAGATAACCTCGCTTGCCGAGGAGCTGACAGAAATGGGACTTATTGACGGCAAGGGAATATACACCGTTGATAAGGCGTTTGAAAAAATACTTGAAGCTTTAAAAGAAGGGTAATACAAATGCTCAAAGACATAACACTCGGGCAGTATTTTTCGGGCAATTCGCTTTTGCACAGACTGGACCCGAGGACTAAGATAATACTTGTTTTAATATACGTTGTCACTGTTTTCGTTGCAGCCAATCTTTATTCTCTTGCGTTTTTGCTCCTTACGGCGCTGACGCTCGTGGCACTTTCGGGCATATCCTATAAAATCGTGCTTAAAAGCGTTAAGCCTGTTATGGTGCTGATAATCTTTACTGCATTGATAAACGTTTTTCTGACAACCTCAACGGATGCACCCCTGGTTCACTGGGGCTTTATAAGGATATACAGACAGGGCGTTATAAATGCCGTGTTTATGATAGTCAGAATTCTTGCTCTTATAATAGGCACGTCGGTGCTTCTCACCTATACGACCTCTCCCATTACTCTGACAGACGGAATAGAAAGACTTCTCAAGCCCTTGAAGAAGCTCCACGTACCCGTCCATGAATTTGCAATGATGATGACGATAGCCCTGAGATTTATTCCCACTTTGCTTGAAGAGACCGACAAGATAATCAGTGCGCAAAAGGCAAGGGGAGCCGGCTTTGACAGCAAGGGACTTGTCAATAAGGCGAAGGCATTTTTGCCCATACTCATTCCGCTGTTCATATCAGCATTCCGCAGAGCTGACGAGCTGGCAATTGCAATGGAGTGCAGATGCTACAGGGGAGACGAGGGCAGAACAAGAATGAGAGTTCTCAAATACTCGCCCCGCGATCTTGCATCTTTTGTTGTTGCAGTTATTTTTATAGCGGCAGTTGTTGCACTTAATATGATACCAACTTCACTGGCGCTTTGAGGAAGATATGAATTACAAGCTTACAATAGCCTTTGACGGCTCCGCATACAAGGGATGGCAATTCCAGAAAAACGCTCTCACCGTTCAGGAGGTAATGACACAGACGGCAAACAGATTCTTTTCCTCGCCTGCCACTGTAACGGGGTGCAGCCGTACCGACAGCGGAGTACACGCACAGAACTACGTATGCAATATAAAAACA
The DNA here is from genome assembly GCA_045531285.1 of Eubacteriales bacterium. Classification (GTDB taxonomy): domain Bacteria; phylum Bacillota; class Clostridia; order Oscillospirales; family SIG627; genus RGIG6353. The sequence continues at coordinate 29,874 of JAZSDT010000036.1, read as the reverse complement.
GAACGCAGTATTCCCTGTGATGCGGTAGTGCGCGGTATGAACACACTTTTGCCCGATACCGTTGCAGTAAAAAGCTGTCTGGAGGTACCCGAGGATTTCCACGCAAGATACGACTGCAAATCAAAGGAATATCACTATACGATACTTAATTCACCCATCCCCGATCCGTTTATGGCAAAAAGAGCCTACAGCATTTCGGCAAGGCTGGATGAAGTGAAAATGGCAGAGGATGCAAAGTACCTTTTGGGAACTCATAATTTTGCATCTTTTATGGCATCCGGGTCGAAAATAGTTGACCCTACCCGCACAATATACAAGGCTGATGCGGTAAGAGATGGGGACGTTATTACCTTCTCGGTTTCGGCAGACGGCTTTTTATACAATATGGTGCGTATAATAGTGGGCACACTCATTGATATCAATCTTGGAAGAACGAAGCTTACGATGCCCGAAATAATAGCAATGGAGTCACGCTCGGCGGCAGGCTTTACGGCACCGCCCGACGGACTTATACTGTACAGGGCGGAATATTGAGTACAAGGAGGAAAAATGGCTGAAAACGAAAAAAACGAAAACGGTTATTCAAAAACCCATTCTAAAATAAAAAGAGCACGTTATCTTATCGTTACACTGCTTATAGTTTTTGTGATCCTTGCAGTTATGTTTTACAAGGAAGACCTGACTGTCGAGAATTTCAGATATCTTTTGAAATACGTGGACGTAAAGCCCGTTACCTTTGGCAGTGACGATAATACGCAGATAAATTTCGAGTCGGATTCGGCTACGGTTACAGGCGCCTTTAAGGAGGACCTGGTGGTACTTACGAAGACTGCCTTGAAAATATACGACCTTTCCTCCGAGGAAATACTGTCCTCCTCTCACGGACTCACCTCTCCTGCACTGTCCATCGGCGAAAAATACTTTGCCGTATGGGACACAGGCTCAAAGTACGTGGCTGTATACAATTCCTTTTCAAAGCTGTGGGAAACCACTATGGAGTATCCCGTGTACGACGTTGCCCTTGATCAAAAGGGAAATTTCTGTATAGTGACAGGTGAAAAGGATCACACCTCGGCACTTAAGGTATATAACAACAGCTTTGAAAATATATTTAATTGGCGAAGCGTAGACAAGTATTCGCTGTGTGCCGATCTTTACACCGACGACGTTACCTATATGGCTGTGGGAACAATGAAAAGCACGGCTCAGGGCGATATCCTTTCGGAGCTTGTAATACTTTCGGCAGACTCCGATAAGGTGCTTGCGGCACTGGACTTTAATTCGGAAATGATAATGCGTGTAGCCTTTAATTCAAAGGGCAATATCGTTTGCCTGACCGATAAGGCACTGAGAACGGTATCTGTTTCAGGCGAGGTGCTGTCGGACTACCCGTTCAATTCAAAGGCACTGCGCAAATTTGAGGCAGGCGGCAAGTGGACTGCTCTGCTTCTCAACGAAAACCTGGTGGGTAAGACACATAAAATGATTATCTTTGACTCAAACGGAAATACTTATATGGAAAATACCGTAAACTCGGAGATAACCGACGTTTGTCTGTCGGACAGCTATGCATTTCTTTTGGGCGTTGAGGATATAACGGTTTTGGATATTGCAAAAAAGACGTCCGGAACGTATGATTCTCAAAGAAGCTACCGTTCGGTAGAGCTTTTGGACGAAAGCAATGTTTATCTTGTCTATGACGGTCTTGCTTTGGCGCTGGGAGTAGAGGTTGAATAATTTTTTGGAGGTATTCTATGAATTTTCTGGTTGACGGACTTATCATAGCTATATTCGTTACTTGCTGTATATGGGGCTTTAAAAGTGGATTTGTAAAAATGGTGGTCAGCTTTTTGAAGAATATCATTGCCATTATAATCGCAACGATTTTTGCATCAAGGCTCGGGTCGTTTCTTTACGAGCTCTTTTTCAAGAAGCTTTTCGAGGGCTTTGTGATCGACAAGGTTTCGGGCTGGCTTGGAGTTGACCCCAACAAAAACGTTGATATCGGTCCGCTTATTGATGCTCAGCACTCGGAGTTCTTCAAGTTTGCCAAGACGCTGGGCTTCGACTTTACACACATAAGCGATAAGTACACCGAATTCGGTCAGAGTGCGGGCGACCTTATGATAGAGTATATTGCAAAGCCCTTGGCAACGGCAGTATCAAACGTTGTGGCATTTCTTGTGATTTTTGCAGTTTCCGTACTTGCCATTATGCTTGTGGGATTTATTCTGGGCAAAATTGCAAAGCTTCCCTTACTCAACGTTACCAACCGTGTTCTCGGTTTTGCAGTGGGTATCTTGCTTGGTATAATATTTGTGTTTGTATTTTCTGCTCTTGTAAAGGCTGTGGTTCCTTATATCAACATAAGCGGTGAGCACCTTGCTACAGAGACCTTTGAAGAAGGAACGATAATTTACAAATATATAGTAAATCAGACTCCCGCAGGCTTGATAGAAGATATTTTAGATAAAATCGGAGTAAAATAATGAGTGCTTTCAAAAAATCAAATATTCCGAATATTCTTTCGGTGTTCCGCATCCTTCTGGTTCCTGTTTTCATATATCTGTTTCAGGTTACAAAACAGCACGGATGGGCGGTTGCAGTATTTTTACTTGCAGGACTTACCGACGTTGTGGACGGAGTTCTTGCAAGACGTTACAATTGGATATCCGACATAGGAAAGATTCTCGACCCCTTTGCAGATAAGTGTATGCAGATTGCCGCATTGCTTTGTCTGGGGCAGAGCGGTTTTGTTCCGTGGTGGATAGTTACGGTTTTAGTGCTGAAGGAGTTTGCCCTTCTTGTAGGTGCCTTTTGTGCACTTAAGAAGGAAAAGGTATACGTGCAGTCGGGCTGGTACGGCAAGGCAGGCACTGTTGCCTTTTACATAATTGCGACGCTTCTCGTTCTCGTGGAAAGTATGTCGCAGGTTCTCAGAACGGTTCTGGGAGTGCTTTTAATATTATTTATGTTGTTTGCTTTGGCAATGTACGTTGTCAATTACAAAAAGAATATAATGCATCATTAAGTGAAAAAAGTTTCGGAAAGGTTTATCTATGTGGCAAATGTGTTCAAGATGCAGGGTGCGTCCTGCAGTGGTATTTATTACAAAAATCGAGGCTAACGAGCAGAAGCAGGAGGGACTTTGTCTCAAGTGTGCAAAGGAGCTGAAAATAAAGCCCGTTACAGACGTGTTTGAAAAAATGGGTATCGGTGACGATGAAATAGAACAGATATCCGGCGAGGTTGCCGACGTTATGGAGGGAATGGATGCCTCCGATATGTCGGGGCTTATTCCAAGCGATGACGGTGCCGACAGTACAGGCGCTCCCGCATTTGATTTGAGAAGACTGTTTATGGGCAATTCCGGTGTCCCCGAAAAAAGCACGGACGCCTCGGACAAGGCTCAGGGAAAGAAAAATAAAAATGCTGAAAAGGAAAGAAAGTTTCTGTCTCAGTTTTGCATAGACCTGACTAAAAGAGCAAGAGACGGCAAGCTTGACAATATTATAGGCAGAGATAAAGAGCTTGAAAGAATGATACAGATACTCTGCCGCCGTCAGAAGAATAACCCCTGTCTCATCGGTGAGCCCGGCGTTGGAAAAACTGCCCTTGCCGAAGCCCTTGCACAGAGGATCGTGGCAGGCAACGTTCCCTTCAAGCTCCGTGATAAAGAGGTCTTTATTGTGGATATGACCTGTCTTGTTGCAGGCACACAGTTCAGAGGTCAGTTTGAAAACCGTATAAGAGGACTGATAGAAGAGGTCAAGGCGCTGGGTAACATCATCCTTGTTATCGACGAGGTGCACACCATTGTGGGCACAGGCGATACCGAGGGCGGTATGAACGCCGCAAATATCCTGAAGCCTGCCCTTTCAAGAGGCGAGATACAGCTGATTGGTGCAACCACTCTTGCGGAATACCGTAAGTATATAGAAAAGGACTCTGCACTGGAAAGACGCTTCCAGCCTGTAATGGTAAACGAGCCATCAATAAAGGATACCGTAGACGTTATAATGGGCATTAAAAAGTACTACGAAAGCTTCCACGGTATAGTTGTGCCCGAGGACATTGTTGAAAAGACGGTAGTCCTCTCGGAGCGCTATATTACAGACAGGTTCCTGCCCGATAAGGCAATAGACCTGCTTGACGAAGCCTGTGCCAGAGTTGCACTTGAAAGTCCCGTTATCAACAGAATGTCCGAGCTTCAGTCCGAAATGAAGAAGCTCAAGGAACAGCGCGAGGCGCTTGAAGCACTCACAGAGCCTACCGACGACGTTTATTCGCGCATTGCCGACATAAAGGTTTCGGAAATAAAGGCTCAGAATGAGTTTGACGAGCTTACCTTGAAGCGTGCCGAAATAAAGCTGAGGGAGCAGGATCTTGCAAAGGTCATAGAGGTTTGGACAGGTGTTCCCGCAAGCGATATAGCAGAAAACGACTACAAGAAGCTTGAAAGAATAGAAGCCGACCTTTCTTCAAGGATAATCGGTCAGGACAAGGCGATTGCCGCGCTCTGCCGCGCCATAAAGCGTTCAAGAGTTGGCATTGCCTACAAGCGCCGTCCCGTGTCATTTATATTCGCAGGTCCTACAGGAGTTGGTAAAACCGAGCTTGTAAAGATACTTGCAAACCAGCTCTTTGATTCTCCCGAGGCGCTTATCAGACTTGATATGTCGGAGTTTATGGAGAAGCACTCGGTTGCCAGAATTATCGGTGCCCCTCCCGGATACGTTGGCTACGACGAAGCAGGTCAGCTTACGGAAAAGATAAGACGTAAGCCCTATTCGGTAGTGCTCTTTGACGAAATAGAAAAGGCACATCCCGACGTAATGAATATACTTCTCCAGATACTTGACGACGGAGTTATAAGCGATGCCCACGGTAAGCAGGTCAACTTTGAGAATACAATTTTGATTATGACCACCAACGCAGGCTCCACTGCGGTGAGCAACGTTTCGGGCTTCTCGGGAAGTACTGCCACAAGAGACGAGGAAAGAACAGAAAAGGCACTGGGAGAATTTCTCAGACCTGAATTTCTCAACCGTGTGGATGAGATCATTACCTTCAATCGTCTGGGTGTTGAAGAGATAGAGAAGATAGTTGAGATCCAGCTCAACGACCTTAAGGCTGTCCTTGACAAAAAGGCAATAGAGTTTGTAAGCTCACAGGAAGCCGTTAAGCTTATTGCCAAGGAGTCCTACAGCGACAAGTACGGAGCGCGTAACGTTCGCCGCTATATCCAGACCCATATAGAAGACGTTATTGCAGAAAAAATGATAATATCATACGAAGAAGGGCTTTCCTCAGTGTCCGTGGGCGTAAACGGCTCGGAGCTTGAGGTAGTGTGTAAATAATGAATTTACTTGAAATTAACGCCGCAAAGCTCTTTGAGATACTGCATACCGACGGTGACAACGGACTGAAAAGCGAGGACGTGGAAAAAAACAGACGGGAATTTTCCTCGTCAACCAAATCGTCAAAATCGCTGCTTTCGGTGTTTAAGAACGTATTCAAGGACGTGATGCCCTGGCTTTTCGTTGTACTTTCTCTGCTTTGTATCATATTCGATACGGGAGAGCGTGCCTGGTTTCCTCTCTTGCTTTTCGGTGTTGTTTATATAGCGCTGAAGTACGGTGCCGTTGTGTATTCCTCAAGGATATCCAAGAGGCTTAATGCGGAGCTTAACAAGGCACGTGTGATTCGCAACAAAGAGGAATGTCAGGTAGATTATTCCGATCTTGTGCCGGGAGACGTTCTGCTTCTGGGGGTGGGAGACGTTGTTCCCTGTGATGCGTTGGTTTTGTGGCAGAGCACTCTCAGAGTGTCTGAAATACAGCTTACGGGCAATTCATCCCCTGTGTTGAAGCTTACTCAGGACGACGTTTTGCGAGGCAAGGGAGTGCCTTATTACGAATGTATTCTCTTTGCGGGAAGCGTGGTTCTCTCGGGTACGGCAAAGGTTCTTGTGTGCAATACGGGTAAGGACGTATTTGATAAAAAGAACAGACTTACCGCACGTTCAAAGCACGCCAGAAGAACAAAGATTTTTGAAGTGTCATCATTCATCTCACAGCAGACGTCGCTGATTTGGATACTCATATGCTTTATGATGTGTATAATCGGCGTAATCAAGGGCTACAGTGCATTTAATATAATTTACTTTGCGACAACTCTTGCCGTTGCATCGTTGCCCGACTTGGTAATTACTCTTTTTGACCTGACCCTTTCTGCCGGTACATACAGGTTGTACAAAAAGGGATGTCTCATCCGTGATATGTCCTGTCTTGACAGAATGTGTGATATCAGCTGTATAATAGTTGATGACAGCTCATATTTCAGAACCTCCTCACCAAAGCCCAATACAGTGTACGTAAACGATGAGCGCAAAAAGTTCAGAGGTGCATCCGAGGATGACGTAAAGGAGCTGTTCGAGCTTGCTGTTGTGGCGTCTATCAGCGGAGAAGAGGGAATGTCCTACAACGGAATGAGTGTAGAGCAATCGCTGATAAAATGTGCCGAGGAAATAGGTATGAGCCCTCAGAAGCTGTACGATAAGTATCCGCTTCTTGAAAAGCGTCCCTTTACGGAAGAGAACGGAATGAGCCGTGTAATCGTGTTCAGGGACAGAGAGTTCTTTATAATATCCATTGGCAGTCCCTCCATCATACTAAAAACCTGTAGCTTTATCGAGCACAACGGAGAAACCAAGCTACTTGACGAAAAGGCGCGCAGAAGTGTGCGTGACCTGTCAAGAGTTATAGCCCAAGGCAACGAGGGTGTTGTGGCAATAGCTATTAAAAAAATAGAGTACCGTGAGGGTACGGACCAGATAGAAAACAACCGCGGATATTCCTTCAAGGGATACATAGGACTTCACACCTCCATAAAGGCAGACGCCGCAAGAGCTGTAAACGTTTGTCAGAAATCGGGTACGGACGTGGTTCTTATGTCATCCGAGGGATTGTCTACCTCAATAGGCTTTGCAAAGAGTCTGTCAATTCTCCGCGAGGGAGACAAGGTAATAGAGGCAAAGGAGCTTGCCGCGCTTGATATGGGCTTATTCAGAGCCGATTTGAAGAGCTATAAGGTGTTCGTGTGGCTATCGCCCCAGCAGAAGTCCGACATAGCCTCATACAGAAAATCAGACGGGGATATAATAGCCGTCACAGCCTCAAGCGTTGATGATCTTGGTCTGTTGCTGGAATCCGACGTGTCCTTCTGTCCTGCACTTACCTCAGACGAGGCGGCAAAGCAGAATTCCGACGTTATCATTGACGGAAGCTTCGACCTTATTCCCGAGTGCATAAAGTACGCAAGGTCAATATACCGTAACACAAGACATATGCTGCAGTACGTTATGAGCTTTCAGTTTATCATACTGTTTTCGGCATTACTCTCTATGATATTTACAGGTTCACCCGTATTCACGTCGGGTTCTCTTATGACCTATTCGGTGCTCGTTTCTGTGCCTCTGTCAATGTCACTGGCACTGCAGGGACTTCGCGGAAACGAAATGAGGGATACCTTTGGAGCACAGAATCAGGACATAAACGCTCAAAATCTTTTGCTAATACCCGCAATTTGCGGATTGGTAAGCGGTGCTGTGATAACGCTGTCTGCAAAGGCGGCACAGCTGGGGGATGCTTCTGCACTTTCTATCAACGGTGCGGCATTTGTAACCTTAGTGTCGAGCACAGTGTTTATGGCTTACGCTCTTTCATCGGATGACAGCTTTGACGTGTCGGTTTTCAAAAACCGAGCGCTGCTGCTTTCCACCTTCACCTCTCTTGGCATTATGGCGCTGTTTACCTTTGTAAAGCCGCTTTCTGCCCTGATAGGTATACACACGCCGTCGGCACAGGTATTTGCGCTGTCGGTTATTACGGGACTTATACCGTCGCTGGTGTGCGTTGGTATAAAGCTTGTAAAAAAATACGTTTTCAGTAATCAAAAATAATTAAAATAAAAGGAGTAACAATTATGGAAAAGGTAACAAGAAAAACGATCATCGGTGATATTCTGGATTTCGACAGAGAAACAGGCAAATTCTTCCTTGAAATAGGAATGCACTGCCTTGGCTGTCCCTCTGCAAGAGGCGAGTCCATTGAAGAGGCGTGTGAGGTTCACGGAACAGATGCAGACGAGCTTGTTGACAAGATCAACGACTATCTTGCATCCAAGTAATGAAAAAAACGAAACTCACAAGGCGGCTCACTGCCGCCTTTCAGCTTGTAAGAGAGGGAAGAACCGTAGCCGATATCGGAACGGACCACGCTTATTTGCCCATTGCTCTTGTAAAGGAGGGCAAGTGTGAGAGGGCGTATGCCTCCGACATAGGCAAGGGACCTCTTGAACGTGCCCGTGAAAACGTAAAGGAAGCAGGTCTGGAGGGGCAGATAACCACTGTTCTTACCGACGGAGCGGCTTATTTTGATTCACTTGCCGATGAATTTATCATCGCGGGAATGGGCGGAGAGCTGATATACAAGATAATAACGGATGCACCGTTTTTGAAAAAAGATGACGTACATATGGTTTTACAGCCAATGACAAAGGTGCCTTTTTTGAGACGTGCCTTGCTCAACGACGGATTTTTTATAGAAAGAGAAGCTCTTGTAAAAGAGGACGGTAAAATCTATACCGTGCTTTCCGTGTACTACGACGGCAAAAAAAGAGAGCTTTCGGAGCTTGACGCACTGACGGGCAACGTGGAGAACGCCGTCTCGGACGGAAATACCAAGCTTCTTTGCGACCTGCTTTCCCTTATCACTCACGACCTTGACAACCGTATATACGGCAAGCGTGAGGCAGGAGAGGACACCTTTGAGGAAAACCGTCTCAGACGGAGCATACAGGAATTAAGGAGAAAGCTCAATGAAAATATGTGAAATAAGAGACCTCTTGAACTCACGCTTTCCTTCCTCACTCAGCGAGGAATGGGACAATGACGGAGAAATGCTTTGCATTGACCCGCAGCGCGAGGTGACAGGCGTTGTAACGACCCTTGACGTTACCGACTCTGCTGTAGACGAGGCAATCAGTGTTGGTGCTAACCTTATTGTCAGCCATCATCCAATGATATTTAAGCCTCTCAAAAGGCTTGATTCGTCAGCTCTTGCCAAGAGAATAGAAAAGCTCATCAAGGCAGACGTATCGGTGCTTTCTTATCATACGCGCTTTGACAGTGCACAGGGAGGTATGAATGACCTTCTTGCCCAAAAAGTCGGTCTTATCAATCCTGAGCCCTTCGGCTTTGAAGGTGAGATACCCATGGGCAGAATCGGAGACTTTGACTCCTGCTCTCCTGCAGAGTTTGCCACTCAGATTTCCCTTGCGCTCAATACCCACGTAACCTATTTTGAGGGTACGCGTCAGATAAAGAGAGTCGCTGTACTTGGCGGCGGAGGTAAGGATTTTATTCACCTTGCCCACACTCTCGGCGCAGATGCAATGGTGACGGGAGATATTACCTACAGCGTTGCAAACGAAGAGCTGCCCTACGGCATTACCATGGTGGATGCAGGACACTATCCGACCGAGGTTATTTCGGTGGATGCAATGGCAGAGCTGATAGAAGAGAATTTTAACGTAGCGGTACACCGTTTTTACGGCGAAAACCCTGCAAAAATTGTGACACTTATATAAAGGAACAAGAATATGGCTTTTGATGCTGGAATGGTTTATGCCATTACCCACGAACTTGATAAAAGGCTGGGTGAGGATAACGGCTTTAACGGTGCGCGCATAGACAAGGTTACTATGCCCGAAAGGGACGAGATACATCTTCTGCTCCACGTTGGCAGAGAGAATATGAGACTGGTAATATCGGCAAGTGCCGGAACACCCAGACTGCACCTCAGTAACACACCGAAGGAAAACCCCAACACTCCTCCGTCCTTTTGTATGCTTTTAAGAAAGCACCTGTCCTGCTCCAGAATCGCTCATATAAAACAGCTTGGCTTTGAGCGTGCCGCAGAGATAGAATTTGACTTCAAGGACGAAATGGGGTATATTTCAAAAAAATATCTTATTGCCGAGATAATGGGTAAGCACAGTAATATTATCTTTTGCGACGGCGATAAAAGAATACTGGGTGCAATACGCACCTCGGATTTTTCCGACCCTGCAAGACGACCGGTGCTCGCAGGGGTAAGGTACGAGCTTCCGCCTGCGCAAGACAAAACAGACCCCACAACGCTTACCAAGGAGACCTTTGAGGACATACTGTCGGGGCTTGATAAAACCTTACCTGCCGAGCGCGCGCTGACGTCTGCCTTTTTGGGCGTTGCACCGCTTATGTCACGTGAGGCAGTATACCGTGCCGCAGGTGACTCCTCGACGCTGCTCGGTGCTGTTGATACAAATAAGCTGTGGTATCATTTTTCCTCCTTCTACGAGGATCTGACTTCCGATAACGTGTACCCCTGTCTTATCTGCCGTACAGAGACTCCCGACGTCCCCTTTGAATATTCCTTTATCGATATCAGACAGTACGAAAATAAGGCTATAGTAAAGCCTGTGGACAGTGTCTCCGACCTTATTGACAGCTTTTTCACCAAGCGAGATAAGGCAGAACGAATTAAACAGCGTGCACAGGACATTTTCAGACTTCTTCTCAACGCTCAGAACAGATTGCTCAAAAAGATAGAGGCACAGGAGTCTGAGCTGTCGGACACAAATACAATGGAGTATTGCCGTAAATGCGGCGACCTTATTTCACAGGAGATGTACCGTATCAAGAGGGGAGACAGGTCTGTTGTTGCCGTGGATTATTCTGTTGAGGACTATCCCGAGGTGACCGTCGAGCTGGACGAGAGGCTCTCACCCTCGCAGAACGCACAGCGGTATTACAAAAAATACAATCGCAAAAAGAACGCCCGTGCAGAGCTTACAAAACAGATAGAGGAAGCAAAAAACGAGCTGAAATACATTGATGCGGTTCTTGACAGTCTTTCCCGTGCCGAGACCGAAGCCGACCTTGACGAGCTGAGAGAAGAGCTTTCCATGTGGGGCTACGGTAAGCGCGACCGTAAAAAGCTTCGCACAGCCGATAAAAAGAAGAAGGTCAAGCCCCTGCGTGCCACCTCTCCCTCGGGACTTGACGTGTATATTGGTAAGAATAACCTTCAAAACGATTATCTTACCACTAAGTTTTCAGAAAAAAGTGATTGGTGGTTCCACGTTAAAAACCTTGCGGGCAGCCACGTTATTCTAAAAACCGACGGCGAGGAGCCGCCTGCAGAGGATTTCACCTTTGCCGCAAGTCTTGCCGCAATGCATTCCTCGGCAGAGGGCGACAATATTGCAGTTGACTATACACTTATAAAGCATATTAAAAAACCGCCTGCAGCAAAGCCGGGCTTTGTGACTTATACTACCTATTGGACAGCGTACGTCACACCCGATAAAGCCGAGCTTGAAAAAACAATAATAAAGCAGTGAGGTTATTTATGAAGGTATTTTTACTACTCCTTAGCTGCCTTTTTATCTTAGTATCGTGTAACGGGCAGACCGATCCTATTCTTGATGCCGAAATTCCCGAGACTCCCGAAATTTCCGAGACTTCCGAGACTCCCGTAATTCCCGAAGAACCCAAGCTCCCCGAGGAGCCTGTAGCAGATCCCAAGAACGACGAATATTTCGACGGAGCTCTGTTTGTGGGCGATTCGATAATGGAGGGTATTCGCCAGTATACGGCAAGGGTCAGAAAGGAAGAAACGCTTCTCGGCAATGCAAGGTTCATAACCACCACAGTGGGAATATCGGTTGCCGACCTTACGGGAGATCGAGACGAGGGGATATATTTCAGCTACAAGGGCGAGGAGATGCCGATCGCCGACATACTGCGCTCGGCTGAACCGAAAAGAGTGTTCCTCCTTCTGGGACTCAACGATCTCGCCGCAGGCTTTGACAACGCGCTGACTGCCGAAAGGTATATAGGGCTTATAAATACGCTGAGAGCCGAGCTGACCGACACTGAGTTTATAGTGATAACAAACCCTCCCAAGGTGCAGTCGCAATGGCTTCCGAGCTACGTTAAAAACAAGGACTTCAATAACGAGCTGATACTGGATTTCGTCACACGGTTAAAGGAGCTCTGTGAGGAAAACGGGATAGAAACCGTGGATATACATACTCCCCTTTGCAACGAAAACGGTGCTCTCGACGGTGAAAACTGCCGTGACGGATACGTCCACCTTAACGATAATGGCTCGCAAATAGCCGTAGACGCCCTTTATAAATTTGCAGAATATAAGTGAGAAGAATATGAAAAAAGCTTTGATCATAATTTTAGCCTTGTTCTTAACAGCGTGCACGGCTGATGAGTTTCCTTCTCCCGCCGAGCTGTACGCCGAGATATCCGAAAGCGTAGAGATAGGGGAGATGTACGACCTTGCCGATGAAATGCTGGAGGACGTGGTGGGAATATCCCCCGACAGTTACACCGAGGCAGTGTATATGACCTACGGCACCGGAATATCACCCGAGGAGATAATAATCGTTCGTGCAAAGGACTCCGACTACGCTATAACGGTAAAGGAAAAGTTGGACAAGAGACTTGCCTATATCAGAAAATCGGCAGAAAATTATCTCATAGAGGAGCTTCCCATAATAGAAAAAGCGGTGATACGGCAGGACGGTCTCACGCTGTCATTGATAGTGTCGGAAAAGTCAGCCGAAATAGAGAAAATATACGAAAGCTGTAAATGACAATGCTCGCCTATCAAGCAGGGCTTCGCAGTAATGTTCTGTTGCGCCGAGTGATGTGTTGCTTCGCAAACGTTAATGTTGATTTCCTTGCGGGAATCTTCCGTTAAATATATTTGATTGAAGAAAAACGTAGGCGCTGTGAGCGAAGAGAGGAAGTACTCTTGGGGTATTTTAACAATAATTCTGCATTGAATACAGCTTGGTAGCTGCAATTTTTCAGCATACAAAAAACGCTATGTAAACTGATATTACATAGCGTTTTATTGTTTGCCGTGGAATTATTCTTCGTTATAAATAAAGTCGATGCCCTTTTGCAGCATATCACCGCTTATTGCTCCCTGTGCACCTGTAACAAGTATGCCGTCGCTGTCAATAAAAAAGGTTTGAGGAACAGAAGAAATACCGTAGGTATATGCACCGTCAAGGTCTGTATCAAAATAAACGGGGAAGGAATAATCTGTGGACTCAATAAACTTCTCGGCAGTGCTTTGAGTCTCTTGATATCCGTCTGTGAGATTGACCATCATAAATTGTATTTTGTCCTTGTACTCAAGGTACTTTTCGTTAAAATCAGGCATCTCTCTTTTACAGGGAGGACACCAGCTTGCCCAGAAGTTGAGTACAACGGGCTTCCCCTTCATATCCGAGAGCTTTACGGCATTGCCGTGGGCATCGTACACTGTAAAATCGGGAGCGGCAAATTCGGATTTGTCCGTCTCTTCACCGTCCTTTATCTCTTCAATTTCACCTTCTTTTTCTTCGTAGGTAATAAGCGTGTCAGGGGCATTGTCTTCACTCAGCTTTTGGTAGAGTATCCATGCTCCCACTATCAGTAATGCGAATGCAACGCATCCAATTATAAGACCTTTTTTCTTCATAATTTTCTCCTAGCTTAATAAAGTAAGAAATCTGCCAAGCAGTCCTGTTGCCATTAGTATTCCTATTATGATAAGAAAAACTCCGCACACAGTGTTGATAACCTTGTAATGACGCTTTACTGCGTTGAACGCGCCTTTCAGCTTGTCAATCAAAAAAGCACTGAATACAAAGGGGATACCAAGTCCCAATGAATATACAAAAAGCAGATATATGCCCTCAAGTGTATGACCTCTTTGAGATGCGAGCATGAGAGCCGAGCCTAAAAATGCACTTACACAGGGTGTCCAGCTGACAGAGAACACAAGCCCGAATAAAAACGATGAGAAAAATCCCAGATTTTCGGTGTTTGCTTTACCTGCCTTTCCGGCTAAATTGAATTTGAAAACACCCATAAAATTCAGTCCAAAGAAAACCACCACAGCTCCGCAGATAATATTTAATACTCTTTGGTAGCGTGTGACCAAGCCTCCAAGGGTACCTGCCAGAGCACCCATTGACACAAACAGCACTGTAAATCCCAAAACAAAACCCAGTGCGTTGAGTACTGTCTTCTTCGTTGACTTTTCACCGCCTGCCGAAAAATATGAAACGTATATCGGTAGCATGGGTAAAAGACAGGGCGAAATAAAAGTAATAATTCCTTCAAGAAAAGTGATAAAATATTGCATACTAAAATCTCCTTTATTAAACTATACCACAAAGGTACACTTTAGTCAATAGCATTTGCATAATTTTTTGCGGCAAATAAAAGGGCTGTAAAAAATTACAGCCCTGCTACGTTTAAAAGTATGTCGGGAAATTGCCTTAAATCAACCTCGCCGTTTTTTTGCGAGAGAATGCTTTTTAGCAAAAAGCACTCCCTCGCGCTCCTACGAAAAGCATTTTTAGGTTTTATTAAGAATTTAACCTCGCCGTTTTTTTGCGAGAGAATGCTTTTTAGCAAAAAGCACTCCCTCGCGCTCCTACGAAAAGCAATTTAAAGGTTTTATTAAGAATTTAACCTCGCCGTTGCAGTTTGCTTGGATATAGTCAGCGTAATGATAGGCGAGCATTGCCGGCGGAGGCTCTCCGTTTTATTTGTGTATTAGGAAATTGCCTTAAATCAACCTCGCCGTTTTATTTTGTAGGGATATATTCAAAGGCTACGATAGGCGAGCATTGCCAACGGCTGCTAGCCGCTTTATTTGTGCATTCTGAAATCCAAACCGGGAGGCAGAGGATATTTTTCATCTGCCTTTTTGGCATCGTCTACGCCGGTTTCCTTTTTATAAAGTCTTCTGTACAATTCAAACCAAATACCCGAGATTGACAGCTCACCCTCCTTGATATCATCCATTGAAAAGTCGGGTGTGAGTATTTTTGCCGCCTCTTCAAGACGGTCAAGCTGGAGAAGTGCCGAGGTCTTATACAGCCTTAATCTGCCGTCACGCCTCAACTCTTCGGACATGGTGTCAAACACCTCCAGCCATTTAAGAGCTTCCTTGTTTTCGACCAGTATGGTTGCACAGTCGATATAAATTCCTCTTAACGATAAAAGCTCTACTGCTTTCAGAATGTGATGCACCGCCTTGTCGTGCATTTTGTATATACTTCTGTACAGCATTGCAAGATTGCGATGCGCCCAGCCGTTTTCGGAATACTCAAGTGATTTATTCCAGCATTCCTTTGCCTTGTCATATTCCTTCAAGGCGTATAAAACAGTGCCCTTTTGAAGCTCACAGTACCAATTTGACTCCTTGACGTCACAAAGTCTGTCAAGCCATTTTCTTCCGCAAACAAAGCTTGCAGGAGGCGTATCAACCGACGGAGACGGAAAACAGCCTGCGGTAATAAGGTCGTGCCACTCCTTTGTTTCACTGTCGTCACTGTGTTTTGGGAAGGTGTGATAAAGGCTTATTTTTTCACCTCTGATGCGCTCTTCCACTGCACCCCAGCCACTTCCTTCAAAGAGAATGCTTCTGCTAGTTACGGAGCTTTCTTCGGGGAAATAAAGCTTATGCGGATCGCCTATCTTTTCGTCTATTATACGTCTTACCTCGTTTACGGCAACATCCCAATCATCAGAATGAAGCTTTTGGGCATCGCCCTTGAGAGCAGTGTAAGCTTCCACCCAGGACCATTCTGTCTTGGGAGGCATCGGTATGTGCTCCAGCTGTGTGTGTGCAAGACCTGCTTGAAGCTCAATATAGGCATCGTCCCTGTCGGATAGCCATCTGTTCCAGGTGCGTCCGCCCTGTCCCTTGCCCCAAAGGAACGTCTTTCTTCCAATGAGTCGGTCTGTAGAGCATTGCAGCAGACCGTATCCGTCATCCTCCGTGGATGCTATCCACTTTGCTTCGTTTGGCGGTATCTTGTAAAAGAAATCGTTGGATTGGGCAAGATTGATGGGATAGCTTACGTCGGTGTCAAGAGAATAAGGAAGGCTTACCTTGTCAAGCAGATATCTGTTTTCGTTGTAGAAGCATAAAAACGACGTGTCGGTGGGAACGATAACTCTTGTGCGAGGCGTTTCGGGAACTGCAATGTTTGACCACCAGTACATATATTTTTCCCTGTCCTCAAGGTTTTCTATTCTACACTTTATGTACAGAACCTTTGAATCCTCGGGCAACCAGGTACTCACAGTGTAAACCACACCTCTTATGCGCTCAAATTCATACAGGTTGAGCACGTCACCGTGGGGAGTTTGGGCTTTTTCACAAAATACGGGTGAGCAGGTGAGGGGATTGTGTCCCTTTATACCTACGTTGAACTCGATTCCTCCGCTGAACCATGCGTTTCTCAGTCCGAGATTACCCGGCTGAAATACCGAGTTTTTGTACAGTAGCTCACGGCAGTTTTCTTTATCGTATAAGGACCAAAGCCTGCCTCCGTATTGAGGAAGGAAGGTCGCCTTAAGGTATTTGTTTTCTACCACAGCCGCAGTCAGCTCGGTATCCTTAAGGTTTCTGTCGTACTCGTCCTGCATCTGATAGGGGAGCATGGTGTCTATCATTCCCTTGCCAAGATGCGTCTGCTCTTCCTCGGTTATTTTTTCGGTTATTTCAAAGCCTGCATGTATGTACATATTGTTCATAATATCGGGAAGAGGTGTGCTTTTTCCGATAGATGCCGCAGGTATCTTATAGGTTGTCAGAGTTACCATTTTTTTCCTTTCTACATCAAGATATTTGCCAAAGCCGCAAAAAACTCATCCTGTGTCATAGTAATTTGTCTTTTGAAAAGATTATTTATTCTGTATCTTACAGCTCTCGGGGTAAGGTAGACCCGTTCGGCTATCCGTTCGTTGCCCTCGCCCCTCATCATGCCGAATATTATCTGCTTGTCGGCTTGGTCACATTTCTGTAAAATAGCTTCAAGCTCAAGTATTTTTTGAGTATACTCACCCATAAAATAGTTGTCGGGCTCTTCTTGGCAAACCTCAAACGGCACTTGTCGGCGAATCGGGATGCCTGTTGCGGCTTCTCCTCCTCCCGTTGACTCTCTTACAATAAGGCAACAGGGCAAAGAGACAGTATGATGACATGGTGAAGGAGCTTTTGCTACAGTGTGGTATAGATTCACAGCCTGCTCTCCCATCTGCGTATAGTCGAAGGTTACGGAGGTGACGGAGATTGTGTGATTAGCACCCAGGCAGGAATCACCCATACCGATTACGTAGCAATCGCGTGGGAGGTCATATCCCAAAGCTTTCATTTTGTTTATGAGATATATGGCAACCGTATCGTTGGCACATATTATACCGTTGTATTTCTTTGAGGGCATAGCCTCCAAAAAGGAATCTACACAGCTTTCGATTGTGGAGGTAGCAGAATAAGTGTTTTCGCTGTCCCCGAAGGCAAGGCTTTTTGCAATATCCGATGCCGAATGGCTGTGAGCTCCAAGAAAAGCAATCCTTTCACGCGAGTACCCTCTCAGGTATTCCTTGCAGTAATTCAGAGCTTCTTCAAGCTCAAATACCACACCGCTGCAAACGAATTTGTGAATCGGGAGCATACTTCCGTTGACTAGTATGGGTATCGCCTCGTAGGATAACAGCATATTTATACTGCGGTCTATCCAGCCCACGTCACTTCCGATAAGTAAAACAGGCTGCTTGTACAGGTTGTAGATAGGGTCTGACAGACCGTTTGTTCCTGCTGCATCCAGTATGCAAAGCCTGTCGTGATACTTTAACAGTGCACGGTCTATTCCCGAAAGTATATTGGCAACCCAATAAGAGTTACTTATTTTTGGTTGCATAAGTACAAAAAGAGGTGTTGCACTCATCTTGGATTCCTATTCTGCGTAAAGTATTTTGTAGCCGTATGCGTTGAGGTCAAGCTTACCGTCAAGCATTTCGTGGCTGATGGCGTCAAAGGCGGAGCCCACCTCTTCCTTTAAATCAAAGGCTACGTTGGATACGGGCTTACCCGAGACGTTCACGGCAAATGCCAGAAGCTGAACCTTGCCCGAGAGCGCGGTGTATTTGTAGTAGCTTATTTTCACCTTGTCATTGCTTGTCTGCACGTGATTTTTCCAGTAGGGAAGCCATTGTGATTTTTCTACGGGGAATGCGTCAATGACCTTCCATATATCGCTCATCAGGTCAAGTGGGTGTTGGATATCGTTGGGACGCGGCAGAATTCCGTGCAATATGGAGCAGGCAATGGCATTTTCAAAGGTCCAAAGGGGTCTGTTTTCGTAGGCTATGAATTCTGCGGGCACGCCCATATTTCGACCGCTGTATTCTGCGCGGAAATAGTCTAGCGCCATATCGTCGGTAGAGCCTTTGATGAGGCTGAACTGAAGGTTTTCACCGTACCAGGTCTGGTCAACGTAGGGGAGAGCGGTGAAATTCACACAGGAGAACAGGTGAACGTTTATAACCGCACTGCGAGCACTCATTTCCTGTCTCAGCTTCTTGAACAGACGTCTCATTGCGTGTATCTGATAGGAGCCCTGAAGCTGTCCGTTTCTGTCGTACCAGCCACAGCCGTGGGACACGTCGGCACAGAGCACGGGCATTGCAGTGCCGTCAAGGTAAATACCGTCGGTGTTGCATCTGTCCATTACGTCGGTTACGCCCTTAATGAAAATATCGGCGTATTCCGTATTATAGCACAGCCAATAATCACGCTGGAAGGGGACACGCCACCAACCGCCTCTGCGGCTCATATCGGGGTTCTGGATAAGCACACGGTTTTCCAGCTCAGACCAGGCAGGTGACATTGTGGACAGCTCATAACCGAAGTAAGTCAGTACCTTTATGCCTCTCTTGTGACATTCGTCAACTATAAATCTGATTTGCTTCTCAGTGTACTCCGAAAGCTCAAACCAGTTTTGAGACTTGTTCCATTTTTCGTGAAGAATGAGTGTGTCCACACCCTTTTCCACAAGTCTGTCGAAACGGTTTTCTTCGGACAGAAAATCCATATAGTTACCCTTTATCTTTATTCCGCAGTCAAGGTGAAGCGCCTTATGTATATAGGGCTGCTTAGGGAAGGGCTTTACAGGTGTAGCGTGGAATCCGAATCGGAAGGTTATGGGAGGATATCCGAAGACGCCGTCGCTGTAGGGATTTGACCACTGTGCAGGGTGAGAATCCAGCAGTCTTATACGCAGTAGGTGAAATTCTTCGCCTTGGATGAGCTGAATTGCCTTATTATCGTCCTCAGGCTGCCAGTTCTTGCAGTTTTCTGCATACCATCCAAGACCTCTTTCGTCATCACCAAGCCAAAGCAGAGGCTTGAAGGGGATGGCGAAGGACTCCTTTGGAAGCCTTCCTCCGCTGACCGTTGGGCTGTTTGGAATAATATCGCCGCTGTCAAGATATATGCAGTCGGAGGGGTATTGGTGATAGAACTGCACAGCTTCGGTCTTCAACGGAATTTCCAGCCACAGCTTGTCCAATTTAAATTCCAGGGGCTTTATGGCAGCCGTTCCAAATTCCTGAGCAACCGTTCTGCCCCTTGTCATCAGCTTGAGCTCAATATCTATATTTCCGTCATAATCTACGTTGTTGTAAAGGTCGATTATGAATCTTTCGCTCTGCATCGCTCCGCAGATAACTGCTTCCTCGTCGCTTCTGCGCTGTATAAAGCTTTCGCTTTCGTTGTCAGTGTAATTCTTGTCCCATACGGAAGGCGCTCCGCACTCTTCACATATTATGCGCATAGGTGCCGCTAAAAGCTCGTGCCCCTGAGATATAACCGATTCTATAATGCCGTCTGCTCCGAAACGATAGCTTCTGTCAACAACGTCAACACGGTGACACAGCTCGTTTGTTGTTATACGTACAGGTAAAAATGGATGCGGTATCTTCATAATCTTTGGTCCTTTCTTTTTTCTGTTTTCAATATATCACAAATTGGGAAAAACATCAAGGAAAAAACACATTGTTTTATTCGGTTATTTTTCCTAGGGTGGTGAGCCACCACGGGCAATGCTCGCCTATCATTACGCTGACTATATCCAAGCAAACTGCAACGGCGAGGTTGGTTTAAAGCAATTTCCCAGTATATAAAAGGTGGTGAGCCACCACTGGCAATGCTCGCCTATCCCTATGCCGACAATATCCAAACAAAGCAAAACGGCAAGGTTGATATAAGGCTTTATCTAAAAGGCAAAAAAGTGGAGAGCCTCCACTGGCAATGCTCGCCTATCCCTATGCCGACAATATCCAAACAAAGCAATGCGACGAGGTTAAATTCTTAATAAAACCTTAAAATTGCTTTTCGAAGGAGCGCGAGGGAGTGCTTTTTGCTAAAAAGCATTCTCTCGCAAAAAAACGGCGAGGTTAAGTTCTTAATAAAACCTTAAAATTGCTTTTCGAAGGAGCGCGAGGGAGTGCTTTTTGCTAAAAAGCATGCTCTCGCAAAAAACGGCTAGGTTAAATTCTTAATAAGACCTAAAAATGCTTTTCGAAGGAGCGCGAGGGAGTGCTTTTTGCTAAAAAGCATTCTCTCGCAAAAAAACGACGAGGTTAAATTCTTAATAAAACCTAAAAATGCTTTTCGAAGGAGCGCGAGGGAGTGCTTTTTGCTAAAAAGCATTCTCTCGCAAAAAACGGCGATATTACAAGAAAACAGGGGCTGTAATTACAGTCCCTGCATATAAATTATTGAGCCAATGAAGCTTCCAGTCTTTGTCTTATTGCCTTGATGAAGTCTGCCGAGTTAACGGCAGTTGCCTTAAAGCCCTCGCTTACCAGTCCCACAAGGTCCTTTGTCATTATGCCGTCGTCAAGAGTCTTGATACAAGCAGCTTCAAGCTTATCGGCAAAGTCAACCAGCTCACCCAGTCCGTCAAGCTCACCTCTCTTGCGGAGCGCACCCGACCAAGCGTAAATGGTAGCCATGGGATTTGTGGAGGTCTCCTCACCCTTGAGATACTTGTAATAGTGGCGTGTAACCGTACCGTGAGCCGCCTCGTATTCATATTTTCCGTCAGGTGACACAAGAACGGAGGTCATCATTGCAAGCGAACCGAATGCCGTCGATACCATATCGCTCATAACGTCACCGTCATAGTTCTTACAAGCCCAGATATAGCCGCCCTCGCTTCTGATAACACGGGCAACGGCATCGTCGATAAGAGTATAGAAATATTCGATACCAAGCTGTTCAAATTTTTCCTTGTAGTTCTTTTCGTAGATATCCTGGAAAATAAGCTTGAAGGTCTGGTCATATTTCTTTGAAATAGTGTCCTTTGTGGAGAACCAAAGGTCCTGCTTGGTGTCAATGGCATACTTAAAGCAGGAATGAGCAAAGGACTCAATGGAGGTGTCCTTGTTATACTGTCCCTGAAGCACGCCCGGGCATTCGAAATCGTAAATGGTTTCTCTTGTCTCATTGCCGTTCTTGTCGGTAAATACAAGCTCTGCCTTGCCCTCACTCTCAACTCTGAACTCGGTTGCCTTGTACACGTCGCCGTATGCGTGACGGGCAATTGTAATGGGCTTCTTCCAGTTCTTTACAACAGGCTTGATGGAATCAATGATTATTGGTGCACGGAAAACCGTACCGTCAAGAATTGCACGGATCGTTCCGTTGGGACTCTTCCACATTTCACTCAGATTGTATTCCTCAACTCTCTGCTTGTTGGGGGTAATGGTAGCGCACTTTACGGCAACGCCATACTTCTGTGTAGCGTAGGCGGAGTCAAAGGTTACCTTGTCGCTTGTCTTTTCTCTTTCGGGAAGTCCAAGGTCGTAGTATTCTGTTTTAAGGTCAACGAAGGGGAGCAGAAGCTCATCCTTTATCATTTTCCAAAGTATTCTTGTCATTTCGTCGCCATCCATCTCAACCAGAGGGGTGGTCATTTTAATCTTTTCCATAGTATATCCTTTCGTATATTCGGGAGTTATTCGCCCTTAGTATATTTCAAAAGTCCGCCTGCCAAAAGCATCTTCTGCTGACGGTCGGAGAACTGGCATGAAAGCTCGTAGCTTTCGTTCTTCGTCACGTTCTTAAGCAGGGCATTACCCGATTTAAGAGCGTCAAAAAGACCGTCTATTTCAAGGCTGTCGCCCTGTGTGAGTCTGTCGTAGTCGTCGGCATTCTTGAAGGTTAAGGGGAGAATTCCCGCATTGATAAGGTTAGCCGCATGGATTCTTGCAAAGCTCTTTGCGACAACCGCCTTGACACCGAGATAAAGGGGAACGAGTGCCGCATGCTCTCGTGATGAGCCCTGACCGTAGTTAGAGCCGCCGACAATTATCGATTTGCCCGATGCAAGTGCTCTTTCGGGGAAGGTCTCGTCACATACACCGAAGCAGAACTTTGAAAGATAAGGAATGTTGGAACGGTAGGGGAGTATCTTGGCACCTGCAGGCATAATGTGGCCTGTGGTGATATTGTCACCGACCTTGAGAGTAAGAGGTGCTGTAAGTGTATTTGCAAGAGGCTCAGCCTCGGGGAATGGCTTGATGTTGGGACCGCGGAGTACTTCAATGCTGTCGGCATCCTTTTCGTCGGCAGGCATAATTACCGCAGAGTCGTTTATTTTGAACTTGTCGGGCATTACTATCTCGGGGCAGTCACCCAGAGTTCTGGGGTCTGTTATGTAGCCGGTGAGTGCAGATGCCGCTGCAACCTCGGGAGATACCAAGTATACCTGTCCGTCTCTTGTACCGCTTCTGCCCTCAAAGTTACGGTTGAAGGTTCTCAGCGACACACCTGCGGAGTTGGGAGAAAAGCCCATACCGATACAAGGACCGCAAGCACATTCAAGGACTCTGGCACCCGACGCGATAATATCGCTGAGCGCACCGCAATCGGCAAGCATTGTAAGTACCTGCTTTGAACCGGGAGAAACCGAAAGGCTGACACTCGGGTCGATGGTTTTTCCCTTGAGAATAGCGGCTACTTTCAGCATATCCGCAAGTGAAGAGTTTGTACAAGAGCCTATACATACCTGGTCAACCTTGATGCTTGACAGCTCCTCAGCCGTTTTGATGTTGTCGGGTGAGTGGGGGCAGGCAAGCAGAGGCTTAAGCGTGGAAAGATCAATATCGATTATTCTGTCGTAAACAGCGTCGGGGTCGGATGAGAGCGGGACGTAGTCCTCACCTCTGCCCTGGCTTTCAAGAAACGCCTTTGTAACCTCGTCGGAGGGGAATATAGAAGTGGTAGCACCAAGCTCTGTGCCCATGTTGGTAATCGTGGCACGCTGGGGGACGGTCAGCGTGGAAACGCCCTCGCCGCCCCATTCAATTACGTAGCCAACGCCGCCCTTAACCGACAGTATACGGAGAATTTCAAGGCTTACGTCCTTGGCACTTACCCAGGGGCGAAGTTTACCGGTAAGGTTTACCTTTATCATTTTGGGCATTGTGATATAGTATGCACCGCCGCCCATTGCAACGGCAACGTCCATACCGCCGGCACCCATGGCAAGCATACCGATACCGCCGCCTGTGGGAGTGTGGCTGTCGGAGCCGATAAGAGTCTTACCGGGCTTGCCGAAGCGTTCCAGATGTACCTGATGGCAGATACCGTTGCCCGGACGTGAGAAGCGTATGCCGTATTTCTTTGCTACGGACTGTATGTATCTGTGGTCGTCGGCATTCTCGAAGCCCGACTGCAGTGTGTTGTGGTCGATATATGCAACCGAAAGCTCTGTTCTGACTCTCTTTATGCCTATTGATTCAAATTCAAGGTACGCCATTGTACCTGTTGCGTCCTGTGTCAGTGTCTGGTCTATTCTCAGTGCTATTTCCGAGCCGGGAGTCATATCACCCTCAACCAGATGCGCTTTTATTATCTTTTGTGCAATTGTAAGTCCCATATCAGTTTTCCTTTCTGTATTCCATAACAAGCTCTTCAAGCTCCTCGGTACTCATGGCAGTCTGTCTGCCGTCGGCATACTCTGCATCAACACGGGCTTTTATCCAGATTACAATGTCATCCTTCTTTGTAACGGTGTCATCGCCCTTGAGGTTGTAATGAGCGTTTATCCAGTAAGCGATACCCGCAAGACCAGAGGTGGAGCTTACGATTACCTGTGCAGGCTTGTTGAGAATCGTAGCTGTGTCAAAAATGTTGTATATCTCTTCATCCTTGATGAGACCGTCGGCATGAATACCCGCTCTTGTGCAGTTGAAGTTTTCGCCAACAAAGGGAGTCATAGGCTCGATGTTGTAGCCTATCTCGTTCTTGAAGTAGTTGGCAATATCAGTAATTGCCGTGGGGTCCATTCCGTCAAAGGTTCCTCTGAGAGATGCGTATTCCATAACCATGGCTTCAAGAGGTACGTTACCCGTTCTTTCACCGATACCCAGCATTGAACAGTTTACGGATGCCGCGCCGTAGAGCCAAGCGCAAGAAGCGTTTGCAACGCCCTTGTAGAAGTCGTTGTGTCCGTGCCACTCAATCATTTCGCTGGGCACGTCCGCATAATGCTGGAGACCGTAAATGATACCCGGTACGCTTCGGGGAAGAGCAACCTCGGAGAAGGGAACACCGTATCCCATAGTGTCACAAGCACGTATCTTGATGGGGATTCCCGATTCCATTGACATCTTTTGAAGCTCGTTTACAAAAGGAAGCACAAAGCCGTAAAAGTCAGCTCTGGTAATGTCCTCGAAATGACATCTGGGACGTATTCCAAGCTCCAATGCGGCACTGATAGTCTTTTTGTAGTGTTCAAGTGCCTGGCCTCTTGTCATACCAAGCTTCTTGAATATGTGGTAGTCGGAGCAAGATACAAGCACGCCCGTTTCCTTGATACCCATATCACGTATAAGCTTGAAGTCGTTGAGACTTGCTCTTATCCAGGTGGTTATCTCGGGAAATTCAAGTCCAAGATTCTGACAGCTTTCAAGTGCTTTTCTGTCGTTTTCGCTGTATACGAAAAATTCTGTCTGACGGATAATGCCCTTAGGACCTCCCAGACGTGACAGAAGCTTGTAAAGTTCTACTATCTGCTCAGGCTTGTAGGGAGCTTGAGACTGCATTCCGTCACGGAATGAGGTGTCGGTAATCCAAATTTCCTGAGGCATTCCCATAGGCACTCGACGGTGGTTGAAGGCTATCATGGGAACATCCTTATAGGTGTATATTTCACGGTAGAGATTAGGTTCGGTAACGTCCTGCAGAGAATACCTGTATATGCTCTGCTCAAGTAGGTTTGTTTTGGGTGAAATTTTAATCATTCGTATCACATCCTCTGTATAATTGTATGATTGTATACAATTATACAACGCTATAGTTCATTTGTCAAGAGTGATATAAACTAATTCGCCATTTTTTACATTATAGGAGATTAAAATAAACCAACCTTGCCGTTTTACTTTTATAGATTTGACAATGGCGGCTAGCCGATTGTTTCCGCTAAATTTATAATTTTAATGTTTTTTCTGCTTTGAGCATATTTGAGTGTCTTTACAGCACCGCCCCAAGAGTATTTTACATAGCAAACAAGAGCTTGAGAGTGTTCAACCATGTAATGATTACATTTGATTATTTGAGCTTTTTTTGGAGTTTTTTCGGGGATATCAGCTATTAGAATATTGTCATAATTTTTATAGTACTGTTCTCTGTGTTCATTGATTTGGGCTGTTAAATAGGGGATTATCAAATTTAGTTTTACGTTTGGATATTTTACTTTTGTTTCCTGTACTGCTTTGGCGGAAAGCTTGTCAAAATCACCGTAGTTGCCTACCCAAAATTCACTTACACCCACAGTTGTTATTAAATCTTCAATTACATGAATAAGCTGTTTGTATATTTCTCCTGTGTCGAAAAGCTCCGAATGACCTGCAAAACTACAAATTATTTTCAATAAATCACCACCTATTTATATTGATGCAAGAGTGTAAATGTATGGTAACAAAAACATAGCAAATGCGTATAATATGATTGCATTATATCACTTTTAAATCAGAAATGCAATCTATTTATTTGCATTTGAGAAAATATTGTTTGTCGATATTATGGATTATACTGGATATAATAATATAAACGAGGTGAAATTTGATGAAAGGCAAGAATTTTGACATTTGGTTGGCGATTGGGTTGAATATTTTGCATTACCGCAAAGAGCGGGGTATGACACAGCTGCAGCTTGCCGAAAAATGTGATATAAGCAGAACTTATATGCAGAAAATAGAAACCGCGGCGTGTTCATGTACACTTGATACGTTGATCGATATTGCAGAAGCATTAAATATACCTTTGAAAAAACTGTTTGAATTCAAAGACTGAGTGATACTTCATATACTAAGTGAAGTATCGCTTTTGTTTTGTACTAAACCAAGCTTGCCGTTTTTTTGTATTAGTTTTCTTATAAGCTTTTGTTCCAAAAATTAATTCTTGACAAACACTTGTTTTAGTATTATAATATCTAAAAAGCATTGAGCGGAAAGAGTAATTCTGTGATGGCACTCAGAGAGAGGGGTAAAAGCTGAAAGCTCCTTGTGAAGTAGCAGAACGAAGACCACTCCGCAAGCTGTCTGCGATGAGCAGAACGTGACTGCGCGTTAAGCAGATAAGAGTTAAACACAAGGTGGAACCGTGTAAAATGCACCCTTGCCCATTCGGGCAGGGGTTTTATTTTTTGAATTTTTTAAAAGGAGATATAAACTATGAAAGTAATTATGCAAAACGGCTCTGTGGAAGAGTATACTTTTGAGGACCAGATAGGTCGTGACGCTCTTCGTCACACAGCATCACACGTTCTCGCGCAGGCAGTAAAGCGCCTTTACCCACAGGCAAAGCTTGCCATCGGTCCTTCTATCAAGGACGGTTTTTACTATGACTTCGACATTGAAGGAGGCTTCAACGACGAGGACCTTGAAAAGCTGGAAGCCGAAATGAAGAAAATAACCAAGGAAAATCTCAAGCTTGAACGCTTCACACTCCCCAGAGACGAAGCTTTGAAGCTTATGGCTGACGAGCCCTACAAGATTGAGCTTATCAACGATCTTCCCGAAGATGCCGAGCTTTCGTTCTTCAAGCAGGGCGACTACGTTGACCTTTGCGCAGGCCCTCACGTGACGTATACCTCGGCTGTCAAGGCGTTTAAGCTTATGTCGGCTACAGGTGCGTACTGGAGAGGAAACGAAAAGAACAAGATGCTCACACGTATCTACGGTACGGCGTTTGCTTCAAAGCCCGAGCTTGAAGAGCACCTTACACAGCTTGAAGAGGCAAGAAAGCGCGACCACAACAAGCTTGGACGTGAGCTTGAGTTCTTTACAACAGTAGAGTCTATCGGTCAGGGGCTTCCCATTCTTCTTCCCAAGGGTTCAAGAGTTATCCAGAAGCTTCAGCGCTGGATAGAGGACGAGGAGGAAAAGAGAGGCTACCTTCTTACAAAGACACCTCTTATGGCAAAGAGAGAGCTTTATAAAATTTCGGGACACTGGGACCACTACCTTGACGGTATGTTCGTAATGGGCGACCCGGATGACGAAACAAAGGAATGCTTTGCACTCCGACCCATGACATGTCCCTTCCAGTACCAGGTATTCCTCAACAAGAAGCGTTCGTACCGTGACCTTCCCATGAGATTGGGCGAGACCTCGACACTCTTCCGTAACGAAGATTCGGGTGAGATGCACGGTCTTATCAGAGTACGTCAGTTCACTATTTCGGAGGGACACATTGTACTTCGTCCCGAACAGCTTGCAGAGGAATTTGAGCAGTGTCTGTCACTTGCAAAGCACGTGCTTTCAACTGTAGGTCTTTGGGAGGACTGTACCTTCAGATTCTCACAGTGGGATCCCAACCGTACCGACAAGTACGAGGGTACTGCAGAGCAGTGGGATGAGGCTCAGAGCATTATGGGAGACCTTCTTGATAAGCTTCTCGGACGTGAAAACTACGTTATCGGTATTGACGAGGCGGCTTTCTACGGTCCTAAGCTTGACATCCAGTGCAAGAACGTATTCGGTAAGGAGGATACCATCGTAACTATCCAGATAGATATGCTTCTTGCAAAGAAGTTCGGTATGGAATACGTTGATTCCGACAACTCAATGAAGACACCTTATATCATTCACCGTACTTCTCTTGGCTGTTACGAGAGAACCCTTGCCCTTCTTATCGAGAAGTATGCAGGTGCGCTTCCCACATGGCTTTCACCCACACAGGTAAGAGTTCTTCCCATCACCGACAGAAACAACGAATACACAGACAAGCTTGTTGATATGCTCAGTGCCGCAGGCGTTAAGGCTGAAAGCGACAAGAGGGCTGAAAAGACAGGCTACAAGATAAGAGAAGCACAGCTTGCAAAGATACCCTATATGCTTGTTGTAGGCGATAAGGAAACAGAAGAGGGAACAGTATCCGTACGCCGTCGCGGTTCTATGGAAATGACAACAATGACCGCTGAAGAGTTTGTGAAGATGATCGTTGAAGAAATCAAAACAAAAGCCAGATAAATTTTAAAAAAAGGAGCATAATATGGACAGAACGTTATTAAAGTCAAAAGCCAAAACACAGCTTGGTGGAAGTATTTTTTCAAATAACTGGTTGCTTGGTGTTGTGGTAATGCTTATAGTGTCTGCAATTTCGAGCCTTACAGGACCTGTAGCACTTGTCCTTGTAGGTGTGATATCGGTTGCATCGGTTGCCTTTTTCAAGGGTATAGTACGCAACGGTAACGCAAGATTGGAGGACGCACTTTCGGGAATCAAAAAGGATATCGGCGGTACTATTGTTCTGGGGTTGCTCTATTCCATATTCGTAGCACTCTGGTCACTTCTTTTTGTAATACCCGGCATTGTAAAGGCATATGCTTACTCAATGGCTTTTTACCTCAAGGACGAACATCCCGAGTGGGACTGGAGAAAGTGTCTTGACGAGAGCCAAAAGCTTACCAACGGTCACAAAATGGAGCTTTTCATTCTTGACCTTTCCTTCATTGGTTGGTATATTGTAGGTTCTATCGTGCTTGGCATAGGAACGCTTTGGGTATTGTCATACCACGAGACAACAAGGCTTAACTACTTTGAAGATCTTTCATCAATAATATAAAAAAGGAGAATTATTATGGAACTTAAAGGAACAAAGACAGAGCAGAATCTCAGAGACGCCTTTGCGGGCGAGTCACAGGCAAGAAACAAATACACCTATTTTGCATCAGTAGCAAAGAAGGAGGGCTATGAGCAGATAGCCGCTATCTTCGAGATGACCGCAAACAATGAAAAGGAACACGCAAAGCTTTGGTTCAAGGCTCTTTCTTGCCTTGGCGATACTGCGTCAAACCTTGCTGATGCAGCCGCAGGCGAGAATTATGAATGGACTGAAATGTATGACCAGTTCGCAAAGGATGCCGAAGAGGAAGGCTTTGTAGAGCTTGCCGCACAGTTCAGAATGGTGGGTGCAATAGAGAAGACTCACGAGGAGCGCTATCGCAAGCTCCTTTCAAATATTGAAATGCAGAAGGTATTTGAAAAGGCAGAGGAAACTATTTGGGAGTGCCGTAACTGCGGTCACCTCATTATCGGCAAAAAAGCTCCGGAGGTATGCCCTGTATGTAAGCATCCCAGAAGCTATTTTGAAGTAAGAAAAGAAAACTACTAAGCGGTCAGCGACCGCAGGCAAAGCTCGCCTATCCAAACCTTTGAATATGTTCAAAAAAGCGAAACGGCGAGGTTGATTTAATGCAATTTCTTAGCATATAAAAAAGCGGTCAGCGACCGCAGGCAAAGCTCGCCTATCCTTATGCTAACAATATCCAAACAAAGCACAACGTCGAGGTTAAAATGTTAATAAGACCTTAAAATTGCTTTTCGAGGGAGCGCGAGGGAGTGCTTTTTGCTAAAAAGCATTCTCTCGCAAAAAACGGCGA
>JAZSDT010000178.1:0-37654 GCA_045531285.1 Eubacteriales bacterium | reverse complement strand
GCCATAAATAAAGGATGGCTGGACTCGTGGCAGAAAAAGAACTGGAAAAAGTCGGACGGTAAGCCTGCTCTTAACGTTGATTTGTGGCAAAAGCTCCTTTGTCAGCTGGAGCGTCATGAAGTTTCGTTTATATGGATAAAGGGACACGACGGTCATCCGTATAACGAAAGGTGCGACGTTGCCGCCGTAGAAGAAAGCCAGAAATACTCAAGAGGTTGATATGGAAAAGGTTTTACTTGGAATGTCCGGAGGTAAGGACAGCACGTGGGCTTGCCGAGTCCTACAGGAAATGGGATACGAGGTTGAGGGGCTACTGTTGGTGTTGCATGATTCAGCGCCTGTCGCCGAGGCGCAGCTTGCTGCCCGACGGCTAGGAATAAAGCTGCACGTTGCCGACAGAAGCCAAAAGTTCAAGAGGGAAGTGGAGCAGTATTTCACCAACGAATATCTTTCGGGCAGAACTCCTAACCCCTGTGTTGAGTGTAATAAAAAAATAAAGTTTGCCACTTTTCTTGAGGAAGCGGACCGATTGGGGATAGAGAAAATATCAACAGGTCATTACGTAAAGGTGGCAAAAGAGGGGACAAGATATACCTTGTCTCAGGCATATGATCAAAAAAAGGACCAAAGCTATTTTTTGTGGCAGCTTACGCAGGAGATGCTTTCGCGCTTTGTTTCACCGTTGGAAAGCGTAACAAAAGACGACGTGGTGAAAAACGTTACCGAAGGCGCTCTTATTGACGAAATAAAAGAGAGCCAGGAAATATGCTTTGTTCCCGATGACGATTATATTTCGTATCTCAAGACACGCATGAGTCCCGAAGAGGTGGCAGAAGCATTCGGCGAGGGAGACTACGTATCAAAAGAAGGAAAGGTACTGGGCAAGCATAAGGGCTATGCATCGTACACGGTAGGACAGCGCAAGGGATTGGGAATAGCACTTGGCAGACCTGCGTTTGTTTTGAGTATTCAGCCTAAAGAAAAACGTGTGGTGCTGGGCTTTGAAGAGGATAACAGATGTAATCGGTTTGCCGCTGACTCCTTGAATTTTGTATCGGTTCCGGAATTTGAGGGTGAGAGGGAGTATTTTGTGCGGCCAAGGTATCGCTCTCCTCTTATAAGGTGCAAAGTGAAGGTTGACGGCAAAAAAGCCTACGTATCTACCGAAACTGCCGTTAAGCTTGTCTCACCGGGACAGTCGGCTGTGTTTTATGACAGCGAAGGTAGAGTGGCTTTTGGCGGAAAAATATGCCAAAACTCTGTTTTGGAAGATGAATTTTAACGAATTGTGTAGATTCTGAATTGTTTTTTTAAAAAATATAAAAATTTTCAGTGGCATATGTGACGAATATTTGAACTGTTAAATGTGCAAAATGCACAATTAAAATGACATTGATTTCACAAAGTTTGAGATTGATTTTTATGGATTTTATGCCGTCACAAGATGCGATTATAAAGTTTAGTTAAAAAATAACTGCTTCGCAAAAGATACAATAATTATATACAGAGAATTAAAAAAATCGCTAAAAGCCCCTAAAAATAGGGGGCTTTTGTGGTATGAGAAACTATGTGATATATTATTGTTTGACTTTTTGTGCACTTTTTCAAAAATTAAATTTTAACTTCCAAAAAAGTACATAGTTTACAAAAAATTCAAAAAGGTTAAGTTGTTATTATATATATAATTGGAACGCAAAATATAGGCATACTTGACAAAATTGGGGTAAAATGATATACTATCCCAGTAAAATACTCAAACTGGGGCAACCTGGCGACAGTACGTTTTTTAAAGCGTTTTTTTGCTGTGAAAATGCCGTTAAAACAGTACTATTTAAGGAGCTTTTCAGACTCTGCACGTCTTTGTATGTCGGACATAGACGGCTATTGCATGAGTCGTGTGAGAGTATATCAACCCAAAACTTCAGGAGGAAAAGTAATGTTAAAATCACGTTTTACAAGATCGCTTGCAATACTCTTAGCGGTTGTGATGCTTGTTACTCAGGCAGGTGTTCTTACACTGGCTGAGAGCTACGGCGTGCCTGCAGGCACTGTTGAGCTCAATACTACAGGCAAAACTGCGGCTGAAGAGCTTGAAGAGGTCAAAGCTTTGCTTTCAGCAATGAGCTACCAGGAGTACCTTGATAACTCTGAGGTGGAAATCGTTGACGGAGAAGACGACATCACCGTTACGTTTGAAGACATTGTTGCTGACAAGACCACTAATGACACACTTCTTTTCGGTGCAGATGAGCTTGAAGCATTCCTGAGAATGCTCTACACTAACATCGATGAGATCACAGAATCAATGACACCCAATGTAAAGGGCAAGTCAGAGGAACACAATAAGTTCAATGCCCGCTACATTGAAGCTCTTGTTGAAGAAGCGAGAGCAGGTATGAGCGACGTTGAAAAGGTTGCTTATACAACAAGCTCATCCGAGCTTACATATGAGTTCGAGATCAAGGATCCCGGATTCTACAGCTTTGAAATCGAGTATATGTCACCTGAGGCAAGTGCCAATAATATTGAGCGCGCAGTAATGGTTGACGGTGCATATCCTTACTCGGAAACAAGAACCGTTTCCTTCGTAGGAACATGGGTTGACGAATACGACACAAGAGAAGCAAACAGACGCTTTGGTGAATATGGATTCATCCATGACATCAACGGCAATGAAATTAAACCGGCAAAGGTTCAGTATCCTGCTTGGTCTACACGTTACGTATACGATACTGCAGGATATTACGAGCTTCCCCTTAAATATTATCTGGGAGAAGGCACTCACACAGTAACCATAAACAGCATCAAGGAATCTATGATAATCAAGTCAGTAAGAGTTCATGCATATGAAGCACAGCCCTCTTACGATGAGGTTAAGGCAGAATATGAAGCAAACGGCTACAAGGCTGCTAATTCTGCAATCAAGATTCAGGCAGAAAATGCATACAGAACATCTGACAAGTCGATTTATGCAATCAACGACAGATCTTCAGGAAGCACAGAGCCTCAGGATGCAGCAAAAGTCTACCTTAATAATATAGGCGGAACAAAATGGCAGAGCAACGGTCAGTGGATCGAGTGGGAAGTAGAAGTTCCCGAAGACGGTCTGTACCGCATCAGCACTCGCTTTAAGCAGGATACTCTTGCAGGTATGTACGTATCCCGCCGCCTCTACATAGACGGTGAGGTTCCTTTTGATGAAGCGAACTCCATCGCATTCAACTACGATTCCAACTGGCAGACCCAGTTCCTCGGAAGAGACGTTCAGGGCGAGGACGGCAAGGTAGAAAGAGAGCCTTTCGATTTCTATCTCACCAAGGGCAAGCACATATTAAAGATGGAAGTAGTTCTCGGAGACATGGCAAGCATTCTCAGAGAGGTTGATGAGTCAATGGTAACCATCAACAGCTACTACCTCAAGATAATGATGATTACAGGTCCCGACCCCGATATTTACCGTGACTACGGATTTACAACTCTTATCCCCGAGGTAATGACCGGTCTTGTAGCAGAGTCTGAACGTCTTTACAGAATTTCAGCCGAGCTTGAAAGAATAACAGGTCAGAAGGGTGAAGACTCAGTTCTTCTTGATAAGATCGCTCTTATCCTTGAGCTTATGGGTTCGGATAACGATGACGTTGCTCCAAACCTTGGTACTCTTAAGGATAACATCGGTTCACTGGGTACTTGGATCATGACTGCACGTTCACAGCCTCTCAGCTTTGACTACATTCTGTTCCAGCCCTCTACAGATGCAGAGCCTCCCAAGGCAAGCGCAGGCTTCTTCTCATCACTTTCACATGAGCTTAAGTCCTTCGTTATGAGCTTTATCAGCGATTATAATAACCTTGGTGCTATGGATGAAAATGCTGAGGATGACGACCCCGTTGAAGTTTGGATGACAGCAGGTCGTGACCAGGCACAGATCATCCGTTCGATGCTTACCGACTTTACAGCTCAGTCAGGCGTTCCCGTAAACCTTAAGCTTGTTGCCGGCGGTTCACTTCTTCCCGCAACACTTGCAGGTACAGGACCCGACGTTTCCATCCAGAATACATCCGATACTTGTATCAACTACGCTATCAGAAGTGCGGTACTTCCCGTAACCAATATGGAAGGCATGGATGAGGTAAGAACTTGGTTTGACGAATCTGCAATGATTCCTCTTACACTTTACGGTGAGGTTTACGGTCTTCCCGAAACAGAAGTATTCAATATGCTGTTTGTAAGACTTGACATTTTCGCAGAGCTTGAAATGGAAATTCCCGAGACTTGGGATGACCTTTATTCAATCCTTCCCGTTCTTCAGTCCAACAACCTTCAGGCAGGCTTCCCCAGCAACCTTGCAGGTACTACAATGCTTATGTACCAGAAGGATGAGCCTATGTACAAGGATGCTGTAACAGATCCCGAGCTTCTTGCTAAGGCAGGTCTCACAGAGGATCAGGCTTATCTCACAAGAGGTATGCAGATAAACCTTGACTCCAATACAGCTCTTGACTGCTTCAAGGAAGTTTGCGAATACTTCACAATGTATTCATTCCCCTTGACATTCGACTTTGCTAACCGTTTCAGATCAGGTGAAATGCCTATCGCGGTAACAGCTTATACAGCTTATAACCAGCTTACTATTTTCGCTCCCGAAATCAGCGGTCTTTGGAAGATATCAACACTTCCCGGTACTGCAACGTATGCAGTTGACGAAGACGGCGATTACATCTACGGTGAGGACGGCAAGAAGGTAATCGAAAGCATCAACAGGAACTCGGTTGCTACCGTTACTTGCGTTGTAATGATGAAGGGTGCCCTCGGAGACGAGGAAAGAGCTTGGAAATTCATGAAGTGGTGGGTAAGCGAAGAGCCTCAGACCACATACGGTAACGAGCTTGTTACATTGCTCGGTCCTTCAGGTCAGTACGCTACAGCAAACCTTAACTCTTTGAGAAACCAGCCTTGGTCAGACGAGGTGCTTGCCGCACTTGAAGACCAGTTTGATAATCTCGCTGTAACACCGGAAATGCCCGGCGGATACATCATAACACGTTATGTAAACTTCGCATTCCTTGCTGCATACAACGATGACGCCAACCCCGTAGAAGAAATGCTCAGCTACATTGATTCTATCAACGCAGAGTTGACACGTAAGCGCGAAGAATTTGAACTGCCTACTCTTGAGAACTTTAAGTCTTAAGACTGCCGCAGCTAAAATATATTAAAAAGGAGAGAAAACAATGGCAAACTCAAAGACTGCGGAAGCCAAGAGACGCTTATTGCCTCATGAGATGACAAAAGCTCAGTACACGTGGCATGAGATGAAGAAGAACAAAGTTGCATATTTGCTTCTTGCTCCCTTCTACATCATCTTCACAGTGTTTACAATACTTCCCGTTATCCTGTCACTGGTTATCAGTTTGACAAACTTCAACATGCTGGAATTTCCCGATTTCGTGTTTATGGATAACTATATCAGACTCTTCCTCGATGACGATATATTCCTTATAGCTATAAAGAACACATTGATATTCGCAGCAATCACAGGACCTGTGTCCTACCTCTTGTCTCTCTTGTTTGCATGGTTCATCAATGAACTGTCACCAAAGATGAGAGCACTTGTAACACTTATTTTCTACGCACCTTCTATTTCAGGTAACGTTTACCTTATCTGGACGACTCTTTTCTCGGGCGACCAGTACGGTCTTGTTAACGCTTTCCTGATAAAAACAGGATTTATAAGCACTCCCATTCAGTTCTTTACAAACACATCCTACATAATGCCCCTCGTTATCGTAGTTGCATTGTGGACGAGCTTGGGTACTTCCTTCCTTTCCTTCATTGCCGGCTTCCAGGTAGTTGACAGAAGCCTTTATGAAGCGGGAGCAATGGACGGTATCAAGAACAGATGGCAGGAGCTTTGGTCCATCACTCTTCCCTCTATGAAGCCTCAGATGATGTTCGGTGCCGTTATGGCAATCACTTCATCCTTCGGTTTCGGTGCTATTATCACCGCACTGGTAGGCTTCCCCAGCCCTGAGTATTGTGCTCATACAATCATGCACCACCTCGACGACTACGGCGGACAGCGTTTCGAGATGGGTTATGCATCAGCCATAGCTACGGTTCTCTTCTTTATGATGATTGGATCGAACATGGTAATCAAAAAACTTTTGTCGAAGGTAGGTCAGTAGTATGTCTAAGTTAAGAATTAAAAAACATAATCATGCTCTTAACCGTTCTTTCGCAGGAGACTTGAGTATCAACGGTATTCTGTTGGTATTCGGTGTGTTCATGTTCTTCCCCATGTACTATACCATCGTACAGGCTCTCAAGCCATTGAACGAGTTATGGATGTTCCCCCCCAGACTTTACGTTGTTAACCCAACAATGAAGAATTTCACCGATTTGTTCTCGCTGATGTCTACCTCTTGGGTTCCTTTCTCAAGATACATATTTAACACGGTATTCATCTCCGCCTGCGGTACTTTCGGTAACGTTATGCTTTCTTCCTTTGCTGCTTACTCGCTTGCAAAGATTAAGTTCCCCGGAAGAAAGGTACTTTTCAACATCATCGTATATTCACTGATGTTCAACACAACAGTTGCAGGTATCACAAACTTCATTACAATGTCTGCATTCAAAATGGTTGATACCTACTTCGCTATAATCATTCCCGCTATGGGTTCATCGCTGGGTCTTTACCTTATGAAACAGTTCATGGAGACCTCGGTTCCCGATTCAGTTCTTGAATCAGCACGTCTTGACGGTGCTTCCGAGTGGCACATCCTCTGGACTCTGGTAATGCCCATGGTTAAACCCGCGTGGCTCACACTTATCATCTTCTCTTTCCAGGGACTCTGGAATCAGGGCGCATCGGTTTATGTGTTCAGTGAAGAGCTTAAGACCTTCCCCTACGCTATAAGCCAGATCGTAACAGGTGGTATCGCACGTGCAGGTGCCAGTGCAGCTTCAACGGTTGTGATGATGATAGTTCCCATTACAGTATTCGTTATTTCACAGAGTAATGTCATTGAGACGATGTCATCGTCAGGTATGAAGGATTAAGGAGGAGAGACAATGAAAAAAATCAGATTAGTTCTTTTAACCCTCCTCATTGCCGTAATGCTTGCACCCAGCATTTTTGCTGCAGTGCCCTATGCAACATATACTTACGACATTGACGGTCTTATGGCTCTTTCGCCTGACGCTTACGTTCCCGACAGACTCGTGGACTCAACAGACCTTACCCTTGCTACTCCTCTTAACAGTGCAAAGGATATCTTTGTTGACGCCCATGAAATGATCTACATCGCTGATACAAAAAACAACAGAATTGTTGTTATCAACGAAAATTGGGAAACACAGTACGGTATTTCCGCTTTCTTCAACGATAACGGTGTATATGATACACTTAACGCACCCGAAGGTGTATTCGTTAACGAAATCGAAATTTACGTTGCTGACTCACAGAACCACAGAATCGTAGTATTCAACAGAGAAGACGGCTCATTTGACAGAATTATTCCTGAGCCTGAAAGTGACGTATTCCCTGAAGGTCACATCTACACACCCGTAGCAGTTTCAGTTGATACTGCAGGAAGAATTTACGTTGTATCTTCAACAACAACCTACGGTGTTATCTCAATGAACGCTGACGGTACCTTCCTTGGATTCCTCGGCGCTCAGAAGACAACTCCCTCAGCCTTCGATATTTTCTGGAGACGATTTCAGACCAAGGCTCAGAGAGCACAGAGCACACAGTATGTACCTACTGAGTACAACAATATGACAATAGATGAAACCGGCTTCATCTACGTAACAACTTCAACAATTGACGCTAACTCACAGCAGACTGCAATCGATAACAAAGATAAGTCAGCTGACTACGCACCTGTTAAAAAGCTTAACCCCAACGGACAGGATATCATGAACCGTAACGGCTTCTATCCTCCTTCAGGTGAAGTTCAGGTAATGAAGGTCGAAATGGATGGCGTAACCATCACAGGTCCTTCAAAGATTATCGACGTTGCACTCGGTCCTGCGGGAATGTGGTCAATAATCGACGAGAAGAGAAGTAAGATATTTACATACGACCAGGACGGTAACCTCCTTTATATCTTCGGTGATAAGGGTTCACAGCTTGGTAACATCGCAAATATCCAGTCAATTTGCTATAAGGGCAATGAGCTTCTCATTCTTGATAAGTCAAACGACACAATTACAATCTACAAACGTACAGAATACGGCGACCTTCTTGTAGAGGCTCTTCAGAATACCGAGGAGCGTAGATACGACCAGGCTGTTGTATACTGGGAGAAGATCCTTCAGAGAAACTCCAACTTTGACATGGCTTACATCGGAATCGGTGACAGCTACTACCGTCAGGGCAAGTACGAAGAAGCTATGGATATGTACAAGTATGCATATGCCGTAGAGGATTACTCAAACGCATTCAAGCAGATAAGAAAGGCTTGGATGGAGGATTGGATCCTTGTAGTTCCCATCGTTATTATTCTGTTCTTTGTAATCGTTAGCAAATTCCTTAAGTATGCCAACAAGGTTAACGTTGCAGGTCAGAAGCTGAAGGACAAGAGAAGCTTCAAGGAAACCTTCCTGTATGCGTTCCACATTATATTCCATCCCTTCGACGGCTTCTGGGATATGAAGCACGAGAAGAGAGGTAGCATGGCTGCTTCACTCACCATAGTTGTTCTTACAATTATTGCTTTCATTTATAAGTCATCCGGTACAGCTTACATCTTCAATCCTTATTCAGAGGGTATCAGCTACTTTGCAGAGGCGCTGGGTGTTCTTATGCCCTACGTACTTTGGTGCGTATCTAACTGGTGTCTCACCACACTCTTTGAAGGTGAGGGAAGTATGAAGGACATCTTTATGGCAACAGGTTACGCAATGCTTCCTATTCCGATAATGATGATTCCTGCAACAGCTATCACCAACGTACTTCTTTTCGAAGAAGGTACAATCGTAACCCTTATAAACGCTATAGGCTTTGTTTGGGCAGGATTGCTTATATTCTTTGCAATGAGCGTTATCCACGACTATGCACTTGGCAAGAACGTAATTACTTGTATCGGTACTATCGTCGGTATGGCAATTATCATCTTCCTTGGAGTACTCTTCTCAGGACTTATAGCAAAGATCGTTTCATTCGTATATAACGTTTACGTCGAGCTTTCGTATCGTATGTAATTTGAACAGGAGGAAAAATAATGAAAAATATTAAATTCATTGCGATGCTGCTGGCACTCATTATGATGCTTAGCACACTTTCATCGCTCTTCACACTTCCTGTTCTCGCAGACGGTGAAGACGGTCCCGCACCCGTTGAAGCACCTGCAGACAACGAGACCGACGAGGAAGAGGAAGAAGAGGAACAGACAACTACCTCTACCAGCACAGTTCTTTCAGAGGATTATACAACTAAGAAGTATTCCTCAAACGAAGAAAAGCTTGCAACAATGGAATTGGTTCATTCCGATTTCGGATACGAGCTTTACTATCAGAAGGAAACAGGTGAAGTTCAGGTTGTAAACACTACAACAGGACAGTACCTTTCCACAAACCCCTACGACGTAGGACTTAATGCAAACAAAGCAACCGAGCGTGAAAAGCTTCTCAGCCAGATCATTGTAAACTACAATGACAACGGTGAGGACAAGTCAATGACCTCATACGGCATGGCAGCACTTCTCAGCCAGATTAAAATGGACAAGATCCGTGGCGGTATAAGAGTTGAGTACACGATCGGTCAGGGTACAACCAAGCGTACACTTCCTATGATGATTGAAAAGACAAGATTCGAGGAATTCGTACTTGCTCCCCTTAAGGAGAATGCAGACCCCGGCGACTACAATCGCTTCAAGTCATACTATCTTCTTAAGGACCCCAATCAGCCCGGTCTTACACAGAGCGAAATAAACACACTTTATAACACTCTTCCCATTACAAGACAGATGGCTGTATACGTTATCGACCCCACGGTTGCAAACGTAGAACGTGAGCTTAAGATGTTCGAAAAGCTCATCACTTCATTCACATCATACACATACGACGACGTTCTTTACGACCATGACCTTACAGGTTATACCGGTTCACTTAAGAACCCCGCTGTATTCCGTATGGCATTGGAATACTATCTTACCGAGGACGGTCTTGAAGTAAGACTTCCTGCAAGAGGTATTCGTTACGATGCTAAGCAGTATTCACTTACTAACATTAAGATCCTTCCTTATTTTGGTGCTTATGACCAGACACAGAAGGGCTATGTAGTTCTTCCTGACGGTTCAGGTACACTTGTAAGATTTGAGGACGCTTCACCCGAAATCGCTACTACGATCACAAACCGACTTTACGGTGAGGACTATTCCTTCTATGAGCAGAAAACAGTTGCCAATATGGAAAACTGGATACTTCCCGTATACGGAATGCTTGAGAGCACTGCTGTAGAAAGATACGAAAACGTAGTACTTCCCGACGGTTCTGTTGACGTTGCGACAATTACAGATTACGAAAACAAGGGCTTCCTTGCAATCGTTACCGAGGGTGACTCGCTTGCAGAAATAACCACTGCTTCAGGCGGTATCCTTAATAAGTACTTTGCAACTTCAATCAACGTTTATCCCAGACCCAAGGACACTTATCCTCTTGATGGTATCTCAGTATCAGGTCTTACTGCTACTTGGACTGTTGAAACAGATAAGAAGTACACAGGTAACTACAGAATCAAGTATATTATGCTTGAGGGCGAAGATGCCAACTACGTAGCAATGGCTGACATATATCGCGATTACCTTGAGAAGAACGGTAAGATTGAAAGACAGACCTTTGAGGGTGACACAGAGCTTTACATCGAAACCTTCGGTGCAGTTAAGACAACCGAGAGAATGCTTGGTGTTCCTGTATCCGTAAAGAAGGCTCTTACCTCGTTCGAGAATGCAAAAACCATGATTGCCGACCTTGAAGAAGACGGAATTACAAACCTTTCCATCAGATACACAGGTTGGGCAAACGGAGGTATCGAAGCTAAGGCTCCCACAAGAGCAAAGGTTGAAAAGGCTCTGGGCGGAAGCGACGGATTTGAGGACCTTGTGGTATTTGCCAAGGAAAAGGGAGTTAAGATATTCCCCGACTACGATTTCGTTTACGTTTCTTCCTTCGGTTCGGGCGATAAGTTCGACGTTAAGGAGGACTCTGTAAAGACAGTTGACAACCGTTCGGCTGTACACAGAAAGTATTCACCTGTATATCAGGCATTTATGAACGATATGCAGCTGCTCATTTCTCCTAACAGACTTCTTGAGTTCTACGAGCTCTTTGAAGAGAAGTATGCAGAATTCGGAACAGGCGCAATTTCATTTGCAACTCTTGGTTCAGACCTTAACTCCGATCACAACAAGAACAACTCACTTAACCGTGAGGACTCTAAGGAAAGAGTTGAAGAGTTCCTTACACGTGTAAACGAGGATGGCTACGAAATCATGGTAGACCAGGGTAACGCATATGCCCTTGCCTATGCAGATGATATTCTTAACGTACCCCTTGACAGTAGCAACAGATACGTAGCAAGCGAAGCAATTCCTTTTGTAGGTCTTGTATTCCACGGCTACAAGAGCTTTGCAGGTACAGCTATCAACCTTGCGGGCGACTATAACAACTCAATCCTTAAGACTGTAGAAAACGGTGCTAACCTCTTCTTCCTTCTGTCTTACGACAACACAGAAGAGCTTAAGGCAAATTACGGTGAATATGAATATTATTCTATCAGATACGACATCTGGTACGAAGATATGGTTGAGACCTATAAGATCGTTAACAAGATTCTTAAGCCTGTAATCAATGCAATTGCTGTTTCTCACGAATTTACAGATTTCAGAGTAGTTGAGATGGTTTATGATAACGGCGTTACAATTACCCTCGATTACAACACTTCTGTAATAACTGTAAACGACGGAACAACAGAATTTACAGTAGATCTTGAAAATGACACAGTAACCACAAACGAAAGCGTTGTAACAATCGCTGAGTTTGTTAAAGACTAAGAAAGGGAGGAATTAAAATGAACGCAGATGCAACAGTTAAAGTAGCACCGGCAAAGAAGAAAAAACCGGCGTCACTTGACAGAAAAAAAGCTCGCGCAGGCTGGTGGTTTGTCCTTCCCTTCGTAGTAGTTTTTATAGCAGTTTATATTCCCATTATATTCGACTCGATACGATTCAGCTTTCACGAGCTTGAGATTCAGGCAACAGGTGGTTACGACCTTATCTACATAGGTCTTGATAACTACCAGGAGGCGCTCTTCGTTGATGCAGGATATGTAACAACGCTTATTGCAGGTCTCCGTCAGCTGATTCTCGATATCCCCGCAATCGTTATATTCTCACTGTTCATGGCTATCATGCTTAATGACAAGATGCCCGGCAGAACACTTTTCCGTGCTATCTTCTTCATACCCGTTATACTTTCAACCGGTATTATCGACTCCATCGACCAGGGTAACTCCATGATGGAATATATGGGTTCGAGCGAAGGTATTTCAACAGGTGCTGAGGGAAGCCAGACCACAGCAAACGAGATTATTTCGGCAATGGATATCCAAAAGCTCTTTGCCAACATGAAGGTTGGTCAGGGACTGGTTGACTACGTTGTAGGTCTTGTAAACGATATTTACAACGTCGTAAACCGTTCAGGTGTACAGATGCTTATATTCCTTGCAGGTCTCCAGTCAATTAACCCGGCGATTTATGAATCCTGCCGAATTGACGGTGCTTCCTCTTGGGAAACCTTCTGGAAGATAACCTTCCCCATGATAAGCCCCATGATCCTCGTAAACACGATATACACCGTTATCGACTCCTTTACTTCGGAGAGCAACACGGTTATGAAGTATATCGACAACGTATACAAGTCAGCGGCTAACGGACAGGTTCTTAGTTCTGCAATGAGCTGGATGTACTTCCTGATAGTTGTTGCAATGATTGCTATCGTTGCAGGTCTTCTGTCAATGTACATATTCTACCAGAGAAGAGACTAAGAAAGGAGGAAATAATAAATGGATTCACCAAAGGTATTAAAAGATAACAAACGCAAAATCAAAGTAGAGTTTGAAAGAACAAGCCTTAAGGAAAGACTTAAAGCTAAATATCTTACAACCAACTTCCTTGTAGACGTTGTTTGGAAGCTCTTCAGACTTCTCCTTCTTATCGGTATTTCTTACATTATTATTTTCCCCTTCATTTCTAAGATCTTCGGCTCCTTTATGAGCAAGGAAGACCTTATCGATGCAACTGTAAGACTTATCCCCAAGTATCCCACTCTTGACACCTACAAGTATATCATCAGAGAGAACGACTATTTTGAAGCATTCTTCAACACCTTCATTTTGTCAGCTCTTTGTGCCTTCGTTCAGACTCTTATCTGTTCGGTTATAGGCTACGGTCTTGCTAAGTTCAAGTTCCGTGGAAACAAGCTGGTATTTATGGCTGTTATTCTCACAATGATAGTTCCTCACGATACCATAAAGCTTTCCATGTACATGAACTTCAAGTACTTTGATATCTTCGGTATTTTCGGTGGAATCAGTGAGCTGTTAAACCTTGAAGCTTCGTCAATCGACCTTATCAACACGTATTGGCCCATGGTTATCCTCTCTATAGGCGGTATCGCCTTTAAGAACGGTCTTTACATCTTTATGATGAGACAGTTCTTCAAGGGAGTTCCCGATGAGCTTGAAGAAGCAGCTTACATCGACGGCGAAAACACATTCGGAACTTTTGTGAAGATCATTCTTCCCATCTCAATTCCTATGATGATCACTATCTTCCTGTTTGCTTTCTCATGGCAGTGGACAGATAACTTCTATACAGACCTCTTCTTTACACAGTCCGGTGCACTTTTGATGCCCAGAATCGTAAAGGTACCCTCAACACTTGCTGATGACGCCTTCACGGCTAAGGACCTTTATGAGTCTTGTATAAAGAATACTTGCGGTCTTCTCATTATCCTTCCTCTGATGCTGTTCTACAGCTACATGCAGAGATATCTTATCCAGGGTATTGAGCGTTCCGGTATCGTTGGCTAATAATTTTAAAAGTGTCGGCTTATGCCGACACTTTTTTTCTTAAAACTATTGCACTTTGTTTTAGCTTAATATATAATTAATAAAAAGCGGCTAGCAGCCGCGGGCAATGCTCGCCTATCCAAAGCTTTACATATGTTCAAAAAAAGTGAAACGGCGAGGGCGTAATAATCGAGAAATTTCCTATAAAGTAAAAAAGCGGCTAGCAGCCGCGGGCAATGCTCGCCTATCGCAACCTATTCCTACAATGCAAAACGGCGAGGTTGATTTAATGCAACTTCCTAGTATATAAAAAGGAGCGTGATAATTTGAAAAGATTGCAGAATAAGTATTTCTTAATATCTTTATACACTGTCTTAACCGTAGCCGTAAGCGCTTTGATAATATATTTTATATTTAACTTTGAGCTTGTTTCGGCTTTTTTGGGTAAGCTGTTTTCTATTCTTTCACCTATACTTGTAGGCTTTATAATTGCATATCTTATAAATCCTATAGTAAATCTTTTTGAAAAAAAGGTGTTCTTATTCAAGAATGCAAAAAAAGACAGAACACGTATGAAGCGTGTACTGTCAATGCTTTGTGCGTATATTCTCGTTTTTGGCGTTCTTTCTGCTATCCTTTCAATAATTATTCCTCAGTTGTATTCAAGCTTTAACACCTTTGTGGACAATATAGGCTCATACCAAAGTGCTCTCGAAAAGTGGCTCTCGTCACTGCTTGATGACACAAGCAAGTATTACCCCATAATTCAAAAGCTGCTT
The DNA here is from genome assembly GCA_045531285.1 of Eubacteriales bacterium. Classification (GTDB taxonomy): domain Bacteria; phylum Bacillota; class Clostridia; order Oscillospirales; family SIG627; genus RGIG6353. The sequence continues at coordinate 22,801 of JAZSDT010000178.1, read as the reverse complement.
GTGTTTATTGACGAGATAGTTGACAAGGCTATTGCGTACATGACAGAGCTTCTTCCCAAAGCTTTCCTGTTTATAAAGGATATGTCGGTAGTTTTTGTAAATATACTCATTTCCGTCTTTGTATCCATATATATGATATCAAAAAAAGAATATCTTTTGGCACAGTTTAAAAAGCTTGTTTGTGCTGTGTTTAACGAAAAATGGGTGTCTCGCATTTTTGATTTTTCCAATATGCTTGACGATTCGGTGGGAGGATTTATACGCGGCAAGCTTATTGATTCCGCAATAATCGGTGTGCTTTGCTACGTGGTGATGAGCATTCTTCGTTTCGACTATTCAATGCTTATCAGTGTAATGGTCGGAATAACCAACGTAATACCTTTCTTCGGACCGTTTATCGGTGCCATTCCCAGTGCATTGATTCTTTTGATGGTTAATCCGCGTGAGGTAATTCCTTTCCTCATAGTAATCCTTCTTATACAACAGCTTGACGGCAACTTCATAGGGCCTAAGATTCTTGGCAGTTCTATGGGTCTGTCTGCTTTCTGGGTTCTTGTTGCTATTATTGTGATGAGCGGTTTGTTTGGCTTTGCCGGAATGATTATAGGTGTTCCGCTTTTCTCTGTAGCATATGTTCTTGTAGAGCGTCTTGTAGACAAACGCTTGACAAACAAAGAACTTCCTGTTGACGTCGAATCGTATTATGACGATATACCTCGCGGTTAGCAACCGCGGGCAATTCTCGCCTATCATAACCTTTACACACATTTAAAACACAAAAAGCGGCTACTAGCCGCGTTTTTGTTTTATAGAAAATTTCTTGATTATTACGTCATTGCCGTTTCGCTTTTTTGAATGTTTGTGAAGCTTGGGATAGGCGAGAATTGCCCACGGAGGCTCTCTGTTTTGTGTTTTATGAAAGAATTCCTGCCTTGAAAATATCCTGTATAAGTATCGTTCCCACTACCTTCTTGTTTTCGTCAAGAACAGGCATAGCAGTCTCGTTTTGCTCCTTCATAATCTTAAGAGCGTTTACCGCCAAATCGTCTTGATTTACCCAATTTGACGTACCGGACATAATGCTTTCAACAGATTCGGTATAAACGTCAATTCCGCTGTTAAGTGCTTTGCAAAGGTCGTTGTCTGTTATAAATCCAACAAGCTTTGATTCTTCGCTTATAACAGTGACTGTGTTAAGACATTTTGTACTCATCTCTACAATCGCCTGACCCAGAGACGTATGCTCGAACACAACCGCATTTTCGTCATCCTTGTGCATTATGTCACCTACACGTACAAGCAGCTTCTTGCCAAGTGCTCCTGCGGGGTGATGAATACCAAAGTCTTCTTTGGTGTACTTTTTCACCTGAGATGCCGTCAAAGCCAATGCATCTCCGAGAACAAGGAGCGCCGTAGTACTTGAAGTTGGTGCAAGGTGCATATAACAAGCTTCCTCAAAGGGAGGGAAGAAGATGTGGTACTGACACTCACGCGACAGTGTTGATTCGGGTTTTCCGGTGATTGCAACCGTTGTACAACCAATCTGATGTAAAGTGGGCATCAAGCGTGTAATTTCATCGCTTTCACCGCTGTAACTCATAAGTATTACCAAATCGTTCTTTTCAACCATTCCTAAGTCTCCGTGAAGAGCTTCTCCGGGATGCATGAAAAACGATGAAGTACCAAGACTTGATAAAGTAGCTGCTATTTTAGTTCCTATGTGTCCGGGCTTACCCATACCTGTGAGTATGACTTTTCCACGGCAGTTTACCATAAGCTCCACTACTTTTTTAAAGCTGTCATCAAGCGAGTCCTTTGTTTTGTTTAAAGCATCAATTTCCTTGTCAAAAATCTTTTTTGCTTCTGCAACAATATCAAATTCCTGTGCCATTTTATTTCTCCTAAAGTTTTATTTGCATTGTTTATTTGCAAAATAGTATCCATGCTTAACAAGATTATAACACTTAACAACTATTTTGTCAATAAAAAAGTGGAGAGCCTCCACTGTCAATAGTGTAGAATCTCCGCCGAAATTTCACATTGCTTTGTAATTGACTACGCAGTTCACTCGTTCTTGATTTTTACGTTTTCGCATTCTGCTTTGCACCTGTCAGCACATAGGCATTTTCGTTCTTCGCCGTTTTCTGTCTGGGTGGTGACTATTATGGCGTTGTCACCAAGTTTTGAGCAAAAACGTTCCGAAATAATATTAAAACGTCCTGATATTTTCTTTTCTGCCGATTTTGCCATATACTCACCTCATAAAATTCATACTGCTTTCAGTATATGCAAAAACGTATTTTTAATTCACTTTTTCAATGGATGAAAACCGCTGATTTCGGCTCTTTGTATTGCTCCAAATATTTTGTTTTTGATGTCGGGAATTTCTCTTTGAAGGTCGTTAATTCGCTTTTTCATATTTTCACGTTCGGTATTTCCGTCAGCCCTGCACTTGTTTTTGAAAATAGGCAGATTTTCTTTCGATGAAAAATACCGTATATCCTTTTCGGGTACGTATATGAGAGGTCTTATATTCGTGATTCCCGAGCGGTCAAGATAGGTAACAGGGGAGAAGGTGCCAACACGCCCTGCATAGAAAAGATTGAGCATATACGTCTCTATGACGTCATCCATATGGTGTCCGAGAGCTACTTTGTTACACGAGAATTCATCGGCTGCATCATTCAGTGCACCACGTCTCATTCTCGAACAAAGCGAGCAAGGACTGTCTTCCTTACGTACGTCAAATATGATTTGTGATATTTGAGTTTTAACTATTTTTAATTCTAGCCCGAACTCACGGCAGAGAGCTTCTACTCCCGAATAATCCGTGCCCTCAAAACCCATGTCAATAGAAATGGGAACAATTTCAAATGACTTGGGATAAAACTTTTTCAAATGCGCTAAAGCACAAAGGAGCGTGAGTGAATCTTTTCCACCCGAAATGCCCACGGCAATTCTGTCTCCGTCTTCTATCATATTGTAGCTGTCCACTGCTCTGCGAGTGTAGCTGAGTATAAGCTTTATGTCCATAATTATTACCTCGTCAATAAATTATACTTGTATATATCGCTCTTGTCAACTGCAAAATCGAAAATGACAAGCGAGCAAAAACGAGGAAAACGGAGAAAAACGAAGGAAAACAAAGAAAGCTAAAAATAAATTAAAAAATTATCAAAAAAGGATTGACAAATACATCCTCTTCGATTATAATATACGGGTAAATGAAAAAACTAAATTACGGAGGAATTAGCAATGTCAACATTCATGGCTAAAGCAGAAACAGTTGAGCGCAAGTGGTATGTTATCGATGCTGAGGGCAAGACTCTTGGTAAGGTAGCAGTTATGGCTGCTGATATACTTCGCGGTAAGCACAGACCGGAGTTTACTCCCCACGTTGATTGCGGCGAATACGTTATCGTTGTAAATGCAGCTAAGGTTGCTCTTTCAGGCAACAAGCTCACACAGAAGAAGTACAAGTATCACACAGGTTACATCGGCGGTCTTAAGGAGATCGATTATAAGACACTCCTTGCAACCAAGCCCGAGCTTGCAATTACTCTTGCAGTTAAGGGAATGCTTCCTAAGACTACAATCGGTAAGAAGAGCCTTACACGTCTTAAAGTGTATGCAGGCGCTGAGCACAAGCAGGAAGCACAGCAGCCCACAGCTGTTGAAGTTAAGTAATAGGAGGATGGAAGAATGAATTACACAAGTGCAAAGCCTTACTTCTACGGTACAGGCAGAAGAAAGAAATCAGTTGCAAGAGTTCGTCTCTATCCCGGAACAGGCGACGTTAAGATCAATAACAGAACAATGGACGAATACTTTGGACTTGACACACTCAAGCTCGTAGTAAACCAGCCCTTCACAGTAACAGGTACAGCAGGCAAGTTTGACGTTGTATGTACAGTTACAGGTGGCGGTGTATCAGGTCAGGCAGGCGCTATCCGTCACGGTATCGCAAGAGCTCTTGACAAGGCTATCACAGAAGAGTACCACACAATCCTCAAGAAGGCAGGTCTCCTTACTCGTGACCCCAGAATGAAGGAAAGAAAGAAGTACGGTCTCAAAGCCGCTCGTCGTGCTCCTCAGTTCTCAAAGAGATAATCAGCTATCTTATATACAAAAAACTCTCGATTTTCGAGAGTTTTTTTGTTTTTCTATTGCTTTTTCTCTTGCAGTGTGATATAATATTTTCTGCCAAACTAACTAAATAAATGTGAAAGACGGGTGTACTATCTTTATTTATAGGGATAGTTATACTCTTTTTGAGCATACTATTATTTGTTGATGAATTTGATAAAATGCAAATTCCTCTTACGACAATAATAGTGTGTTACACTCTTTTTCACGTAAAGTTAGTTTGGCGACTATCGGAGTTTGCGTTTTTGTGCGGTTGCTTCGGTAGCCGCACTTTTTATTTATTTTTAGGAGAAAAAGAATGGGAACGGCATTGATAGTTATATCGGGTTTAGGAATCTATTTCAGTATTGGGGTTTTTATAGTATCCTTAGTATCGAAGATCATATTTTTGATTGCAAAAAAAGAAGAAAAAAAGAAGAAAGCAAGTAAAGCGGTAATAATTTCTGCTATTGCTTTTGGTGTGTTTCTAATTACATTTATTGTTACGATGATAGTGGCTCCCAAATTAGATCCAGTAGGTTGGTGTTCTCATGAGTATAGTGTCGTGGAACAACAGGATTCAACGTGTACAAAAAATGGATATATTAAAAAAGTATGCCCAAATTGCAATGATGAGGTTATTGAATATATAGATGCCCATCATTCTTGGATTGAAGATAGTATAATTGTAGCAACTTGTTCCCACCCCAAGCAACTTATAAATAAGTGTTCTGTGTGCGGAACAACTGAAACTATTGAGGAAGGCTCTCCAATCCCTCATTCTTTTGGAGATTGGATTGTTAGTATAGAACCCACAACTGAAAAAGAGGGACAAAAAACAAGAACATGTTCGGTTTGTCAATACATTGAAAACTCAAACATTCCAGCAATCGACTATATTGAAGTGACTGCTAACGAGTTATGGAGTGCGTTTGACGAAAACGAAGTGAATGCTGAGCAAGTATATAACGGAAAAAAGGTTCGGATTACAGGAGTAATAAGTGATATCAATAGTTCAGGGGCTCTTGTTGATGCCAATGTTTTGCTGCTTGTAGATGGATCATATTTTGGATGTGTTCAATGCAATTTTGGATCGAAAAACGCTGATATGCTTTCTACTTTACACAAAGGTGATAGCGTTACTATTGAAGGAACTTGCGGAACACTTTCGTTATACAATGTGATAGTCAGAAACTGCAAAGTGGTAGAATAACTATAGAAACGGTTCTGTTTGATGTCCTTTTGATGTTCGAAGATATAAAAACATACTCAAACTTATACCAAGATATAACACGATAATCGGAATGGTGCATTACATTACCGCACTTTTTCAAACGATACAAAACGGCACAAAACACCTACATTATAACTCCAAGAGATAATTACGATTATCAAAAATTACAGCACTCACTTTTACAGTGGGTGCTGTTTTTTGCTTTATAGGAAATTTCTTGATTATTACGCCCTCGCCGTTTCGCTTTTTTGCACATATTCAAAGGTTGGGATAGGCGAGCATTGCCGGCGGAGACTCTCCGCTTTTTGTGTTTGGCAAATTTATGGTATGAACGTTAATTCCAAGAACAGTTTGTTAGCATTATCGAATTTTTCGATGCTATGCTTCAAAAAGATTCGTGTAGTTGATGGTAACTTTTTTTAAAAAACTGCTTGACTTCTTTCTTTGTGAAGAGTATAATGTGCACAAATTAAATAATGTTTAAAGGCTATGACGAAGAATGGTCATGGGGAAAAGCACAACAGAGAGCCGATGGCGGTGAAATTCGGCGTGTTATATATCCTTGCTCCTCTCCCTTCTGAGCCGGTCACCTGAAATCCTTTTTGGCGTATAGGGTGGCACGTGTATGCTACGTCAGTGCATAGAGGTTGTTTGACTTCGATAAAAACAAAGGCGTCGATGAAGACGGAAGCTACGAGTGAATTTCACAGAGAGTCGGGGATGGTGTGATCCCGATAAAGGACAGTAGATTTCCCATCCCTTCTGAGCCGGAAGCCCCAAAGGTCTATCACCCAGTAGGCGTTTCCCGTGTATGCTACGTCAGTGCATAGAAGTTGTCTGACTTCGAAGAGGTGGCGGATAGTCTATCCGCAATTTGAGTGGTACCGCGAGTGCTAAATTGGATTTAACACCCGTCTCAAAGCAATTAAAGCTTTGAGGCGGGCTTTTGTTTTGCCTTAAGGCATAAACTGAATTAAGAAAGGCGGAATGAAAGAATGCTAACACTTGACAAAGTATTTAATGCACAAACGGTCCTAAAAAACATTATTCGTGAAACAAAACTCGTCAGAGCCTACGGTGTTGCTCCCGACTGCGAGCTATATCTGAAGCCTGAAAATCTGCAAATTACAGGCTCCTTCAAGGTGAGAGGCTCGGCATATAAAATTGCAATGCTGAGCGAGGAGGAAAAGGCAAAGGGAGTAATTGCCTGCTCTGCCGGAAATCACGCTCAGGGCGTAGCACTGGCTGCTACAAAGAACGGTATTAAGTCGCTTATCTGCTTGCCCGACTCAGCACCCATATCAAAGGTGGAAGCCACAAAGGGTTATGGGGCTTCTGTATGTCTGGTGGAAGGATGCTACGACGATGCTTATCAGAGAGCGCTTGAATTAAAAGAAAGTGAAGGTTACACCTTTGTTCATCCATTTGACGACGAAAACGTAATAGCAGGTCAAGGCACTATCGCTCTTGAAATACTAAATGACCTTGACAACATCGATGCTATTGTCGTTCCTATCGGCGGTGGAGGACTTATTTCGGGCATTGCCTATACTGTAAAGCAGATACGTCCATCCGTAAAGGTTTACGGAGTTCAGGCGGCGGGCGCGCCCAGTATGTACAATTCCGTTAACGACGGTGAGATAGAGTGCTTGATGTCAGTTTCTACCATTGCAGACGGTATTGCCGTTAAAAAGCCTGGTGAAAACACCTACGAGCTTGTCAAGGAGTACGTGGACGAGATAGCACTGGTTACGGACGACGAGGTCTCAAGCGCTATCCTTGCACTTATAGAAAAGCAGAAGATGATTGCCGAAGGTGCGGGCGCAACTGCCGTGGCGGCAGTTATGTCGGGCAAATTCAAACTCAAGGGCAAGCGCGTGGTAGCAGTAGTATCCGGTGGCAACATCGATGTTACCAGCTTGTCACGTGTCATTGACCGAGGACTCCTTAATTCGGGACGTTCATCAAGCCTACTCATTGAACTGATTGACAAGCCCGGTCAGTTGAAGGATATATCCCGCATTATCGCTGACTGCGGCGGCAACGTTACGGGCGTTCACTATGAAAAGGGTAACACAGAAAGCGTAAACGGCTGTTTCCTCCGTATTGAAATGGAAACAAGAGATTTTGAGCATGTCAATCTCATCACGAAAACCTTACGCGATGAAGGGTTTAAATTAGTGTAGAAGGAGAAAAAACATGAAAAGAACAGAAACAAAATCAGCACCTATGGCAATAGGACCTTATTCACAGGCTGTTGTCCTTGATAATCTGATTTTTACATCAGGACAGATTCCCTTAGATCCCGAAACGGGAGCTTTAGTGGGTGACGGTATAGTAGAACAAACTCATCGTGTATGTAAGAATCTAGAGGCAGTTCTCACTGCTTCGGGGGCTTCTTTGAAGAGTGCAGTGAAAACCACCTGCTTTCTGAGTGACATATCGGATTTTTCAGCCTTTAACGAGGTGTACGCACAGTACTTCACAGAGAAGCCTGCAAGAAGCTGTGTGGCGGTAAAAGACTTGCCCAAAGGAGCTTTGGTAGAGATTGAAGTAATAGCAGAAAAGGAGTAATGACTAGATGGATTCAACCAAATACCGAGTGGGGTATTTCCCTGTGGATAAAAAATATAATACTCTGGCTATGAATATGTACTCACACGGCGTTGAGTTTACCGATATGCTGGTTGACAATTGTGCTATGCAGATAGTAAAAGCCCCTTCACAGTTTGACGTAATAGTTACCGAAAATATGTTCGGTGATATTTTGTCGGATGAGGCATCTCAGATTACAGGCTCTATCGGTATGATACCGTCCTCCAGCCTGGGCTCCGGCTCTTGCGGACTCTACGAGCCCATTCACGGCTCTGCGCCCGATATTGCGGGTAAGAACGTTGCCAACCCCATAGGTACCATTCTTTCGGCGGCGATGATGCTCCGCTTCAGCTTTGATATGCCATATGAAGCAGATGCAATCGAAAATGCCGTTTCGAGCTACCTTGATGCCGGTTATCCCACAGGGGATATTATGAGCGAGGGGATGACTCTTGTGGGCTGTAAAGAGTGTGGAGACATAATTTGCAAATACTTAACAAAGGAGTGATTTGATGCGGCTTTGCGGTTCGGATATCTTAGTAAAAACCTTAATTGAACAGGGCTGTGAAACTGTGTTCGGTTATCCGGGCGGACAGATACTCAACGTATACGACAGCCTTTATAAATATCAAAATGAGATAAATCACATTTTGACTGCTCACGAGCAAGGGGCGGCTCATGCCGCAGACGGTTATGCCAGAACCACAGGTAAGGTTGGTGTAGTCATATCCACCTCCGGTCCCGGTGCTACTAATCTTGTGACGGGAATTGCAACGGCTTATCTTGATTCAATACCCATGGTGGCTATTTGCGGCAATGTACCGACAACACAAATAGGCACAGACAGCTTTCAAGAAATAGACATAACAGGTGTTACCTTGCCCATCACAAAGCACAATTACTTTGTCGGAAAGGTAGAGGACTTGGCAGATACCGTCAGAGAAGCATTTAAGCTTGCAAAATCAGGCAGACCCGGACCTGTGTTGATAGACGTGCCTAAGGACGTACAGATAGCAAATTGTGAATACGAATCTCAATCGCCTGTAAATAAAGATGAGCCCTTTGCCGCAAAGGACGTGCGCATTGAGGAAGCGGCAAAAATTATAAATTCATCTAAACGTCCTTTTGTTTACTTTGGAGGCGGTGTGATTACGGCAGAGGCAGAAGACGAGGTGCTTGCACTTGCGAAAAAAATAGATGCACCGCTGGGGTGTTCTCTTATGGGGCTTTCTGCTATTCCCACCGATCATCCAAGATTCCTTGGTATGCAGGGTATGCACGGGCACTATGCTTCCTCCATATCTATGCATAACGCAGACGTTATTCTTTCCCTTGGTGTTCGTTTTAACGACAGAGTTACGGGAAACCGACAAAAATTTGCCACAGGTGCAAGAATCGTTCATATTGACGTGGACGGCTCGGAACTCAATAAGACGGTTAATTCAGTTTGCAGCCTCAGAGGAGACCTGAAGCTCACCCTTCAAAAGCTCATTCCCTTGCTAAATGAAGACAGAAAAGACGAGTGGACGGCAAAGGTCAATGCTTTCAGAAGGGAAGAGGAATACTACCTTGATAACAGACAGGGGTTGACTCCTCGTAGAGCAATACTGACTCTTAATAAGTATCTTGGAGAAAATACTGCCGTTTGCACAGACGTAGGACAGCATCAAATGTGGTCGGCGCAGAATCTTAACTTCAAAAAGGCGAGAAGTTTTGCTTCCAGCGGCGGTCTTGGTACAATGGGCTACGGCTTTGGAGCCGCTATCGGTGCGGCGTACGGAACCGGTGAACGCAGTGTTCTTATAACGGGCGACGGCAGCTTCGGTATGAATCTTAATGAGCTTGCAACAGCGGTGAGATACAACGTTCCCATAGTTGTTATCATTATGAATAACGGTGTGCTGGGTATGGTACGTCAATGGCAGACGCTGTTTTATGATAAGCACTATTCCAACTCAGTTTTAGAACGTAAAACAGATTTTGCAGCAATGGCAAAGGCATTCGGCGCAAACGGTGAAGCGGTAACAAGCCCGGAGGAATTGGAGCGGGCTCTCAGCCGTGGCTTTAGTACCGACGGACCTTATATCATTGACTGTAAGATAGACAAGGACGAATTCGTTCTTCCTATGCTTCCGCCAGGCGGAAGTATGGATGATATTATTACAAAGTTGGAGGTGGAATTATGAACAGATATACCTTAGCGGTACTTGTACGAAATCAATTCGGTGTTCTGAACAGACTTACAAGTATGTTCCGCCGACGTCAATTCAATATCAGCTCTATCACCGCCAGCGAAACAGAATCCGAGGACTACTCACGCATCACCTTTAGCTTTGACGGTGAGGAAAACGGAAAGCAACAGCTTATCAATCAACTGTACAAATTGCCAGACGTTTGTTCTATTAAGGAGCTTACCGGCAGTAATTCGTTAAGCTGTGAGCTAATGCTTATAAAGCTGAAAAACGACCCGACCTCACGTGACGAAATTCACGCTGCGGCAGAAGCATTTAAGGCGGAAACCATAGATTATACCAAGGATTCCATTGTACTGCGTATAATCGGAGACAGTACGAAAATGGATGATTTTATTTCACTTATGCGAGACCAAACCATTCTTGAAATATGCCGAACAGGTATTGCGTCCATTGAAAAGGGCGGCTCAACTTTACGTCAGAATTTGAATTTGTAATATGAAAAGAGGTAATTAAAATGGCAAACAGAATTTTTTATCAACAGGATTGTGATTTACAGAAGCTCAGCGGTAAGACCGTTGCTATCATCGGCTACGGCTCTCAGGGACACGCTCACGCCCTCAACCTCAAGGACAGCGGTGTAGACGTTGTAGTAGGTCTTTACGAGGGTTCTAAGAGCTGGGCAAAAGCAGAGGCCCAGGGACTCCGTGTTATGACAAGTGCCCAGGCTGCAAAGGCAGCCGACATCATTATGATACTTATAAATGACGAAAAGCAGGCGGCTCTTTATAAGGAGTCTATTGAGCCAAATCTTACGGAGGGCAAGACTCTTGCTTTCGCTCACGGCTTCAATATCCACTTCGGTTGCATCAAGCCTCCCAAGGACGTAAACGTTATTATGATAGCTCCCAAGGGACCGGGACACACAGTGCGTTCAGAGTATCAGGCAGGTAAGGGAGTGCCTTGCCTCATTGCCGTTGAACAGGACGCTACAGGTGATGCCTGGGATCTGGGTCTTGCTTATGCTCTCGGTATAGGCGGTGCAAGAGCAGGCGTGCTGGAGACTAACTTCCGCACCGAGACCGAAACAGACCTTTTTGGAGAACAAGCAGTTCTTTGCGGAGGCGTATGTGCTTTGATGCAGGCAGGCTACGAGACTCTTGTTGAGGCAGGTTACGACCCGAGAAATGCATATTTCGAGTGTATTCACGAAATGAAGCTTATAGTTGACCTTATCTATCAAAGCGGATTTGCGGGAATGAGATATTCTATCTCCAACACCGCTGAGTATGGTGACTATATTACCGGACCTAAAATTATCACAGCTGAGACCAAAAAGACTATGAAAGAAATACTTAAGAATATCCAGAACGGAAGCTTTGCAAAAGACTTCCTTCTCGATATGTCCTCTGCCGGCGCTCAGGTGCATTTCAATGCAATGCGTAAGCTTGCCTCTGAGCATCCCTCTGAGGTGGTAGGCGCGGATATCCGTAAGCTTTACAGCTGGAGCGATGAGGATAAGCTTATCAATAATTGATTAGGAGGATATTATGTGCAAAGTAAACGTAGTTGACGGTGTACAGAACGCACCTCACCGCAGTCTGTTTCACGCGCTGGGACTTACCCAGGAGGAACAAAAAAGACCTCTTATCGGTATTGTCAGCTCGTATAACGAGATAGTACCGGGGCATATGAATATTGATAAAATTGTTGATGCTGTAAAGATAGGTGTTGCAATGGCTGGCGGTACTCCTATCGTTTTTCCCGCAATTGCAGTTTGCGACGGCATTGCCATGGGACACAAGGGAATGAAATACTCTCTTGTGACCCGTGACCTGATTGCCGACTCAACCGAAGCGATGGCTCTTGCCCACGGTTTTGACGGTCTTGTTATGGTGCCCAATTGCGACAAGAACGTTCCCGGTCTTTTGATGGCGGCGGCAAGGGTGAATATCCCCACTGTTTTCGTCAGTGGCGGTCCTATGCTCGCAGGTAGGGTAGAGGGTAAAAAAACAAGTCTTTCCTCTATATTTGAAGCGGTTGGCGCTTACAATGCCGGTAAGATAGATGATGACAAGCTTTATGAATACGAGTGTAAGACCTGTCCCACCTGTGGCTCTTGCAGTGGTATGTATACTGCAAATTCCATGAATTGTCTCACTGAAGCACTGGGTATGGGACTAAAGGGTAACGGCACTATCCCTGCAGTTTATTCTGCTCGTATCGAACTTGCGAAGCACGCCGGTATGGCAGTAATGGAACTTATAAAAAAGAATATCCGTCCCCGTGATATTATGACAAGGGAGGCACTGTTGAATGCTCTTACCGTTGATATGGCGCTGGGATGCTCCACTAACAGTATGCTTCATCTTCCTGCTATTGCCCATGAATGCGGTGTAGAGCTGAACCTTGATATCGCCAATGACATAAGTGCCGTGACTCCCAATCTTTGCCATCTTGCGCCTGCAGGACGTACCTTTATGGAAGACTTGGACGAGGCAGGCGGCGTATATGCTGTAATGAATGAGCTTACCAAAAAGGGACTTTTGAACACCGATTGTATGACGGTAACCGGCAAAACCATCGGTGAAAATATATTTGGATGCGTTAATCTTAATACCGACGTTATACGTCCTATTGATGCTCCATACAGTGAAACTGGCGGTATTGCTGTGCTTAAAGGCAACCTTGCACCCGAGGGAAGTGTGGTAAAGCGCTCAGCCGTACTTCCCGAAATGCTGGTTCACGAAGGTCCTGCCAAGGTTTTTGATTCGGAAGAGGAGGCTCAAGCGGCTATCAACTCAGGTAAAATTGTAGCAGGCGACGTGGTAGTTATCCGTTACGAAGGTCCCAAAGGCGGTCCCGGTATGCGTGAGATGCTGAATCCCACTTCTGCAATTATGGGTATGGGACTGGGCAACAGTGTAGCGCTTATCACCGACGGTCGTTTCAGTGGTGCTACCCGCGGGGCTTGTATAGGTCACGTGACGCCTGAGGCGGCGTCAGGCGGTATGATAGGTATTGTAGAGGACGGCGATATCATCAGCATCAACATTCCCGAAAATACTCTTGAATTAAAGGTAAACCAAAAGGTTATACAGGAGCGTATGAAACACTTTACACCAAAGACCAAAGAGCTTTCGGGCTATCTCAAGCGTTATGCCGCTCTTGTATCGGGCGGCGCGTCGGGAGCGATACTTAATTGATATGAATGGATTAAAAGAAAAACTTAAAACCTTATGTATCTTCAGAGAGCTTTTGAAGGATAGAGTACTTTCGTCTCTGCAAAGATATCTTGATGACCCAACCGTCTGGGCTTATGCAGAGCTTGTTGCAGAGCTTTACAACGCCAACGGCGGAAACCTTGGAGAGTACGTTAAGGAGCTTTGCTCCAACAGTGAAAACGTCTACGTGAAAACCGTGGGTATGGGCAAGACTGTACCAAAATATATGACCGCAGCTCTTGAGGAAGAGCTTGATATTTTGCAGGAGGTTTGTGAGCTTAACAAAAATACTCTTTGCAAGAACCTTGATTATAAAGGCTTTTTGCCTGAATTTGCCACAACTCATCTGCGCCTTAAGGATATATATATCCACAGGGCAGAAAACATTGGAAAATACGGCTACGGCATTTATGCAAAGAACCGAATGTTTTACGTAGACGGGGAAGGTAAAGTTCTTCCTGTTATGCATCCCGATAAGACCGAGCTTTCAAATCTTGTGGATTACGAGCGTGAAAAAAAGGTTATTCTCGATAATACAAAGGCTTTGCTCCAAGGTAAGCCTGCCGCCAATATTCTGCTTACCGGCGATGCCGGCACAGGCAAATCTTCCACTGTAAAAGCAGTAGCCAATGCACTTTGGGATGAAGGCTTACGTATAGTTGAGATTCGCAAGGATCAGCTTCGCAGTATTCCAAAGGTCTTGGATGAACTGTCAGCCAATCCATTGAAATTTATACTGTATATCGACGACCTTTCGTTTTTGAAGGATGATGATAATTTCAATGGGCTTAAAGCGGTTTTGGAGGGGTCGGTTACTGCAAAATCCTCGAACGTGGTCATCTATGCCACAAGTAACCGTCGCCATATTATCAAGGAGACCTTCTCTGAGCGTGAAGGGGATGACGTGCACCGTAACGACACTATGCAGGAGCTTATTTCACTCTCGGAAAGGTTTGGTATTCATATTACCTTCTCTAAGCCCAATAAAGAAACTTTTTTACATATCGTACATCACTTAGCCGAGGAAAACCGTATCAATATGCCTATTGATGAGCTTGATAAACTTGCAGAGCGCTTTGCTTTAGAGCGTGGCGGCAGATCAGCCCGTCTTGCACGGCAGTTTATTGACGGATTGCTGTCAAAATAATGAAAAAGCGGAGAGCCTCCGCTGGCAAAGCTCGCCTATCGCAACCTTTGAATATATCCCTGCAATGAAAAACGGCGAGGTTGATTTAATGCAATTTCCTAGTATATAAAAATAAATGGAATCGGACTATTGTTCGATTCCATTTTTAGTCAATTTGAAAATTCTTGCTCTTTTACGTATTCAATAAAGGTTTTCATGCTCTTCGATAACCATTTGTTTTTGTGATAAATAAGTTGCTTCCATATTTCTACCTGCACGTCGCACACGTCAAGGTAGCACAGCTTTCCCTGATTCACTAATTTCCTTGTGACAAAATCGGGTAAGAAAGATATCATATTGCTTTCGGCAATCATCTTTGTAATAACGTCTGTTCGTCCTATCTCCAAAAACGGTGTGATTGAAATTGACCTTTTTTCAAGCTCACTGTCCAATACTCTACGATATCCTTGACCGCATTCCGTTAAAATAAATTGCTCGTTTACAATATCCTTGACAGATAGAGCTCTAACCTTTGCAAATTTTGAACCTATACCGGTTACAAAATGCATAGGAAGCTGTTCTTCCTTGGCTATTATGTACTCCTTGTTGTGTATGCGTCTGTCAAGTGTTATGATTACATCTGCCTCGTTGTGATCAAGCATATCCAGCATCACCACAGAGTCACCCGTTGTAAAACGTATAGAGATATTGGGGTACTTATTATGAAAGTCAATGTAATGGGAGTTTATCATATCGTCGCAAATTGAGTCGGGCGTGACAATATGAATGTGTCCCGAAATGTCATCTTCCTTTGTGAGCTTTTCTCTGAGCTCGTCTGTCAGTACACGTACCTGATGTGCATACTCTACCAGCTCTCGTCCCCGTTGTGTAAGGGTGATGGTATGATTGATACGTTCGAATAGAAGGCACCCGAGCTCTTCTTCTAATTGCTTTATCTGAAAGGAAACGGTGGACTGTGAATACCCCAATTGCTCTGCCGCCCTTGTAAAGCTTCCAAGCTCTGCAACGTGAATGAAAGTAATTAAGTTTCTAAGCTCCATTTTTACCTCTTGTATATTTGTAATTTTAATAAAAATCAACAAAGCTATCAAAAATATTAATGATAAGCTATTATATAATACTTTATCAAAAAATGCAACAAATAAATTGTGCGTTCAAAATTGTACAGACGTTAAAAGAATTCAAGCGGTCAATTGCTTGACACCTAAGAGTGTATTGGTGTATAATGTGTGAGAAAAATGCTTGTTAAAGGAGTATGGATATGAGCAAGAAATTTTCAATAATGTCATTGATTCTTTTATTTTCACTTGCAATTACTTTTACAGATGCTTTTATACACCCGAATTACTTTGTTAAGATACCGATTAAAATTATATTCTTTTTGGCGTTGCCTATGGTGTTTTTTGCAAGAAACAAGGAGGTATTCAAGAGCTTTAAAAAAATGTTCGCTTTAAAGAAAGATGGACTTCTTAAGGCGTTATTGCTTGGAGTTGGCGTATATGCGGTTATTGTGGGAGGCTATTTCCTCACAAGAAATGTAATTGATTATTCCAATGTAACATCAAGCCTGACTGAAGGAATGGGAATTACAGCCGAGAATTTTATATATGTTTCTTTGTACATATCACTTATGAATTCATTTCTTGAGGAATTTTTCTTTAGAGGTTTTGGATTTATAACTTTGAAAAAATACGCCTCCCGAACCACTGCCTACTTATTTAGCTCTGCTTTGTTTGCTGTATATCACATTGGTATGCTTGTCGGTATGTTCAGCATTCCTGTGCTGGCGTTGTTGCTTTTTGGACTTATTGCAGGTGGATGTATTTTTAATTATCTCAATGAATTAAACAATACAGTTTACCCCTCTTGGTGTGTTCATATGTTTGCTAATTTTGCAATAAACACAGTTGGTTTTATATTGTTTGGCTCCATTAGTCTATAATACTTCTTGTAATAAAATGTCATTGCAAAAAAGCACCGTAAAGAGTTTTTTCTTTACGGTGCATATTTTTATATACTAGGAAATTGCATTAAATCAACCTCGCCGTTTCGCTTTTTTGAACATATGCAAAGCTTAGGATAGGCGAGAATTGCCAGCGGAGGCACTCCGCTTATTTTTTCCATTTGGGATATATTACCTTGTAGCCTTCACCACCGTTGATCTTAAGGTCAATTTTGCCCTCGGCTTTATCCCAAGTGATATCTACCGTACCGTCGGGGAAGTGCCAATTTTTTAGGCTTCCTTTATTTAGTCTGTCGGGCAGGGCAGGGAGAACGTAAAGCTCTTTTCCTCTGGCACGGAAGAGCATTTCCTGTACTGCACCCACTGCACCCAAGATGCCGTCAAGCTGAATGGGAGGAAGCACTGTGCCTGTGTATTCTCCTTGCTCACGGTAATCGTACCCGAGCGTGAGAAAATTGTCGAGCATTGCATATTTCACCAGACCGTCAAGGGCATCCACGGCACTTTCGCTTCTTCCAAGTCTGGAATAAATAATTGACATATGAGGATGGGTCCAACCTGCAAAGCCACCCATTTCCCGCATATCCACAGCCTTTTCAAAAGCGTCAAGCAAAGGAGAATCAATGCCGATCTCATCTCCGGGGAACAGGGGATAAACGTGTGATAAGTGTCTGTGACAGTATGAATCCTCAAGCTCTTCGTCCATCCATTCTGCAATAGCACCGTCGGAATTGATGCGGTAGTCGGGTATCTCGGAAAGTATTTGATGCCACAGTGACGTCTTTTGCTTGGAGATTGGATGAGTTTGCGAAAGCTCCAGAAGGTTTGTCAACAGCTCTTTAAGAATGGCAAAATCCATGGTTGAGTTTTTGACAGCAGGATTTGGATGCGCTAGTCCCACGGAATCCGTCTTGTCTGAAGGAATAAGGTTTTTTGGCGTATTCTCGGGAGATACCGACGGAACTATTTCAACAGTTCCATTTTCACGGATAAGGTAATCTTCAAAGAACTGAGCCGTTTCAAGCATAAAAGGAAGTATTTCGCTTTCCAACAGTTCCTCGTCCTTGGTGTAAACGTAATACTCGTAAAAATGACGGCATAGCCAAGGAGCTGCTGAAACGTAGTTAATTATAACAGGCACGTTAGGGGAGGGATAAGCAGAAACAGGTGTGGAATATACGCTGACAAATATGCCGTCACAGCCGAATAGCTTCTTTGCGGCTTCACGGCATTTGTCCATCTGTTCATAGTAATAGTGTATCAAAGGCTTCACCAGATGAATAAGTCCGCCTGTTGCGGCGTGATGGTATATTATCTGTACGTTTTCGTTAGCTACGTTTTGTGCCCACATAGGATCTTTTTCACAGCTCCACAAGCCGTACAGAGCAAATGGGTAAGCATTGTCTGCTGTTCCTGAAACAAAAAGATATCTGCCGAATTTCCACAACTTTTCAAGGAGCTCGGGAGAAATTCCGTTGTCATTGTTGTCTTCTATCAAAGCCTCGTTAAAGCGGTCTTGGTTACCCAGGGAAAGCTCGGCGTCTCCTATAGCCTTTTCCCACAACGGAAGATGGTATTCAAAAAGGGTGTCGTAGTCCTCGGTGGGCGCTTCATTGAAGGATATTGCAATAAGTAAGCGTGTTGTGTCCTCTACAAGCACGTAATCCTTTGTATCGGTTTGTCTGCCTGCCGCATATGTAAAGGTGAAATTTACCTTATCAAAGCGTGATATTTTTACCGAGAAGGGAACGTCTGACGTGCATTCGTATATCACGGCGTCGTCAGCCATTGATACGAAAGCGCGTCTTTTCATTGTTGCTTCGCCCTGTCGGTAGGTGACGTAGGCTTCGCCTGTGTCAAAATTAATGCCTCTCTCGTATTTTCTGTAGGTGTCCTTACATACAAATTCCAGGGTCAGCTCGTAAGGGACTGATGGCGTTGGCGGGAAAATGGGATTATATCCCTTATCTGACAGTGCTTTTGAAAGTATGAAGTTGGTGTCACCGTAACTACCGCGCCTGATAAGGTCACGCATTCTTTTGAATTCACTTGCCACGTCGGGCAGTGCTTCGGTATCCTCGCCATCCCATCTGTCAAAGCGATTGACGTATATGTGTTCTTTTCCTACGTTGCCCAGCACAACAGCCGAAGTAATGCCATTGCCCAAGGGAAGTCCCTCCATCCAGTTTTTTTCCGGGAAGGAGGTGTGCTTTTTTATTCGCAGTCTGTTCATTCTCGGTTCTCCTTCAATATGGCTTTACTTTGAATGATTACGGCAATAAAATATAGAATTCCACCTACGGCAACAGGAACAATGTTATATGACATCATAGGGGAGGGGAGCTTCAAAAACACTGTATAGCACACGGTTTTTACAATGGGGATCAGTATTGAGCTTGAAATCAGTACCCAGGCAAGCTCCTTCATCTCGTGAGTTACTAAGCTCAGCGAAACGTTGTCACTGAGCTTCACAAACATTTTTTTGGTTACTGTAAGCATAAGGAAAAGAAACATATTGTTAAATAAGCTTACTGCAAGCTCAAACAGACAAAGTGCATTATTGTCTATGTTTGAAATAAATGGAGCATATATTCTGAACACGTTAAAAAATCCGTTAAGCTTTCCCGGCATCAGCGCCTGCCACATAAAGCACACTGTCTCACAGGCTATTATAATAACCATAATAACAGTAAGGATTTTTGATATTTTTGAAATTCTCTCACAATATTTTTTTAATCTTTCAAGACTCATTTCATGTTCCTTTCTATCAGCTTTTCGGCGCACATCATACCGTCTACAGCGGATGAAATAATGCCTCCTGCATATCCGGCACCCTCACCTGCGGGGTAAATACCCTTGACGTTAGCTTCAAGGTTTTCGTCGCGTATGATCCTCAGGGGTGACGTAGTGCGTGTTTCGGGTCCTGTAATTAACGCGTCGGGGAAGTAGTAGCCCTCTTTCCATTGGCACATATCCAAAATGCCTTCACGCAAGGTCCGGCACACGTAATCGGGCAAATATCGGTCGGGGGAGATAAATTTGGTTTCTGGACGGTAAGAGGGAAGCACACAGCCAAGCTTTGCAGTCTCTCTTTTTTTCATAAAGTCTTCAAGTCTTATTACAGGAGCGGCGTAGCTGCCTGTGAGCTTGAAGGCAAGCTGTTCTATTTTTCTTTGGTACTCGATTCCTGCCAGCGGATGTGACGAACCGAAGTCGCGCGGGGTAACGCTTACAAGCAGAGCCGTGTTAGCATTATCCGAGTCCCTTGCAAATTCACTCATTCCGTTAGTACAAATACCGCCTTCTTCGGACGTTGCAGGTACTACGTAGCCGCCCGGACACATACAGAAGGTATAAAGGCTTCTGCCGTTGTTTAAATGAGTTACCATTTTATAATCGGCGGCGCCAAGCTTCAAGGCTAAATTTGGGTCTTTATACTCAAGCTCGTTTATCAGGCTTTGCGGATGTTCTATACGGACACCGACACCAAAGCCCTTTGCTTCCATTTTTATGCCCAAAGCGTAAAGATATTCGTAGGTGTCTCTGGCACTGTGACCTATGGCAAGTATTACGCTGTCGCTTTGGAGAGTGTACTCCTGTCCTCCACAGACGTAGGATACGCCGGATACACCGTCGGCGTCTGCGTTTATTTTCGTTACCTTTGAGCCAAAGTGCACCTCTCCGCCTAAGGCAATAATTTTATTCCTGAGATTCACAATTACGCTGTGTAAAACGTCACTGCCAACGTGAGGCTTTTCAAGATACAGTATAGATTCGTCGGCTCCCGCCTTGACAAATTCGGCAAGTATTTTACGCTTTCTGGAATCCTTGTAGCCCACCTTTAATTTGCCGTCGGAAAATGCACCTGCCCCACCTTCGCCGAATTGAATGTTACTCTCGGGGTCAAGCTTACCGCCGTTTGAAAAGGCATTTACCTTTTCAATGCGCGTATCGGTATCATCACCTCGTTCCAACACAATGGGACGGGCACCTGCTTTTGCAAGTACAAGCGCCGCAAAGATACCTGCCGGTCCGAAGCCCACAATTATTGGCCTGTGATTGAATACGGCAGGCTTTACCGAGTATTCGCCGTCATTAAAGTGACTGACACCTTTTTTTCGAAGTATGAGAGTAAGCTTTTTTTCAAGCTCCTCTTCGAGCTCACACAGTACGGTGATCTTAAAATGCATATCGGGTTTCACAAGCTCTTGCAGGTCAAGTACAATGCTTTTAATTTGTTCTTTATCCACTCTCAGCCTTTGGGATGCTGCGTCGGTAAGGTCGTCGGGGGTGTAGTGAATTGGCAGAAGTATATTTACAATTTTTATCATTTTTTGTCCTTAAAAGTTTTATTAAAAATTATTATACAACATTTTTGCTTTATAATCAAGAGGAAACTTATTTGAGACAAGATTTGATTAAAAGCTTTACAATTATTTGTATATATGTTATAATTTGTGTGTTTCAAACATATAACAAGGAGAAAATGAAATGAAAAAGAAATTATCAGCAGTGTTTCTTACTTTGGTGCTTATGACTGCATTTTTTGCCGTTACAGCATCAGCGGAAACTGTTGCAAACGGTACCTGCGGTGCTAATGCTTCGTGGACTCTTGACAGTAACGGAGTATTGACCGTATCGGGCAGCGGAGATATGACAAATTATTTGAGCTCAAATCCCGCGCCTTGGAAAAGCTATAACGACAGTATAACCAAGGTGGTTATATCCAACGGTATAACAAGCGTTGGCAACCAAGCATTTATATCGTGTACGTCTCTTAAAACAGTAGTTATATCTAATACCGTAAAGAGTATAGGTATGTATGCGTTCCAGGATTGTTCTGCTTTGACGGAAATAACTATGGGAACAGGTCTTACTTATGTAGGAGAGAGAACGTTTCGTAACTGTAACTCCTTGTCAAAGGTAAACGTTTCTGATTTTGATGCGTGGTGTAATATAGAATTCGTAAGTGTGGATTCTAACCCGTTGAGCAAATCCAATGCTTTTTATATGAACGGTGAGGTTGTAAAAAGGGTAGTTCTTACCGGAAGTGTTACGGCCATTCCCACTTATGCTTTCAGAATGTCCTACATAACGGAGATTGAGATTCCCGCCACAGTTACAACAATTGGCGAATCAGCTTTTTCTTATTGTCCTGACTTGGTAATTTACGGTTATGAAGGAACTGTATCGCAAACTTACGCTAATGAAAACGGATTTACTTTTGTGCCTATTTACAAGGAAGGTACTTGCGGTACATCACTTACCTGGATATTTGATAACAACACAGGTGTCCTTACTGTTTCCGGTAGCGGTGATATGGAAGATTACACCACGTCGGGCCATGCTCCTTGGAAGGGAATTAGATACAGAATAAGAACCGTTGTTATAGAAGACGGTGTAACAAGTATTGGAAATCAGGCGTTTATATCTTTGCCGAGATTAAATACAGTTACTATCCCGGACAGCATAACAAGCATAGGCATGTATGCGTTCCAGGATTGTTCTGCTTTGACGGAAATAACTATGGGAACAGGTCTTACTTATATAGGTGAAAGAGCGTTCCGTAATTGCGACGCACTGAAAAAGCTCAACGTATCGGATTTTGATGCGTGGTGTAATATAGAATTTGTAAGTGTAGATTCCAACCCATTGAGCAAAACCAATGCTTTTCACGTGAACGGAGAGGCTGTAAAGAAAGTAATTCTCAGCGAAGGAGTTACATCCATTTCCAGATTTGCTTTCAGAATGTCTTACATAACGGAAATAAAGATACCCAAAACCGTTACAACGATTGGTGAATCGGCGTTTGCTTATTGCCCCGGCTTGACAATTTACGGCTACGAAGGAACAATGGCACAAACCTTTGCCAATGACAACGGTGTTTCATTTGTTTCGCTTGGTTCGGGCACTGAGCACAGCTTTGGTGAGTGGATAACAGATACAGAAGCAACTTGTAAGTCAGAAGGAATCAGGCATCGAGAGTGTTCTTTATGTGGTGAAACCGAAACCGGAACAATCCCCAAGAAGAATCATAGCTATGAGTCCAAGACAACTGCGCCCACTTGTGATGAAGATGGCTGTACCACCTACACTTGTACAGCGTGTGGCGACAGCTATGAAGAAGTGATTGAAGCTAAAGGTCACAGCTACGAGTCCAAGACAACTGCGCCCACCTGTGATGAAGACGGTTATACCACCTATACTTGTACAGCGTGTGGCGATAGCTACGATGACGATTTTGTTTTGGCAACAGGACATAGCTACGAGACCGAGACGATTGCGCCTACCTGTAAGGAAGAAGGTTATACCACCTACACT
>JAZSDT010000152.1:0-22772 GCA_045531285.1 Eubacteriales bacterium | reverse complement strand
AGTGTACACAGTTACACTTGAAGTTAGTGACTTTGTTAATGAGGGTACACCTGTTCCCATTCCGAACACAGTAGTTAAGCTCATTTATGTCCACAATACTTGGCTGGAAGCGGCCCGGGAAGATAGATCGTCGCTAACACTTAAAAGCAGTTGCTTTGGCAACTGCTTTTTTCGTTTTACTAAGAAATTCCACAAAGGCAACGACCGAACCCGTATGCACTGTTTTCGTCTACAGAGTGAATACGTCGTGCCAATGTCCGCCGTTGCTGACCGCTTTTTTATTTAGTCTCTGTCCGAGATAAGTATGAATGGGTATAACGAAGGATACTATAATACTGTTGTCACTCAGTTAGCCCCCGATGATTTATCAAAGTATTTAGCAAATAATGAGGTGGTGTACGATAAAAAGATAATGAACGGAAAGTATCAAGTTGGATCTGGCCGTATAGTGACCTTCACGCATGAAACTCCGTTCATCAATAACACTATACCACAGCCCAACAAAATAGTCAATACTCAAATGTCTCTTACGTCCGATATCTCACCATTGCAATCACAATATGCCAATGCCGATTCCGATTTCTTTCTGCTGTATTGGTGTGTACAAATGGCCTATTTATTTTTTTGTAAATGCCCAATTAAAAATGAAAAGGAGCAAGGTTGAAATACACCTTGCTCCTATCGGTCGGTATTCAGTTCAACTAATTACTCGGTTCATCTTGTTATTGTCAAGCAATAGAACGATGGCCTTTCGGGATATGTTTTATCGGGAGTATTCCAAATCTCAGCATTGTTGATCTCTTTGATGTGTTCTGCTGTCAATTCACAAATTGAGACCGTTTTTTTGTGAATATAGGGTCTGTCCTCATATTCGTAGTAATCCGTTAACCACACATTCCAAAACTCAACATTAACCGCTTTTTGCAAGGCAGTTCTTATGTATTCAACGATTTGTTTTGCTCTGCCGTCAGTATAGTCCCATTCAAGATAAACACCATAATTCTTATCTGTGTAATTCTTTACACTATCAAACGATATCAGAGAATAGTTATCATCTGCACCACCATCGTCTACTATGCCTTTGTCAATGTCTATTTTGACAGGATATTCTTGTGATGGCGTAAACTCTGTCAAAGGCATATCGGAAACAATAAATCTGCAAATACTCATACAATCACACTCCTTTGCAAAATTTAAGTTTGTCTTATTATCTACATAGACGCAAAAACAGACCCAATGGTTTCATACCACGATTATAATATAGCATATTTATATCCTTTTGGCTTATTTCGGAGCCGAGAATTTACAATTTCACAATATTTTCAGATTGCTAATCTCCTCATATCAAAGGAAATAGGCTAGTATTTGAACTCGGCAAGCGGTATTATATTCGTTTGATTGGCTAACGGAGCAATAATGCTGTAAGCCTGTTCAAGACAGGTCTTTCCATTATTATTCTCGACCCGATAGGACAGAGCATTAGTCAAGGAACTTGGACGATACGCCGTTATATAGATACATAAAATCACAAGTGTTGTGACGGCAGCCGTTGATATGACCAAGATGATACCCACAGCCTTTATGCTTTCGGATTGAAATTCGATTTAAGGGAACCTTGTATCTGTTGGCAACGGTCTTATATGCCCTACGGATATCTGTTTGCCGATACCGGGTTCTTTTGCTATGACACGGAGACTCACACCCCGTAAGGTCAACTTGATTATCTCAATGTATTTACCGACAGTCAGCTTGGAGCGAAAGGTAACTGTGCCGTAGTCGAAACGTGTATTTTTGTTCACCAAGTATTTTGGACGGAGAGCTTATTTATCGAAAAATCGCTCAGACTCGCGCCATATACGTGTTGCTGGAAACAGTTCCGTAAAAGCTGAGTGCGGTGTCTGTGTTTGCTTATCGTTTCTTGCTTTTGTACTATTTTACGAATACATTATAGTTGACTTTGAAGGTACAGTGTGATAAAATGTAGCGTGAATACTCTTGATTATTAGAATTATTTTAATATTGGAGAGAAAGATATGAGAAATATTATAATTCCGTCACCGTTACAGATCACCATGGACGACCTCGGGTGGTTTAACGGTACGGATGGCAGACAGTCAATGGAGCCGGCAAGAACGGGCATTACAAGACGGCACGTTGCAGAGGATTACGAGGTCGTAAACGAGCTCGGCAGACGGCTTGGAATGAGGATTAACTGTGCCTTTGTTATGGCTGAATGGGATCCGGATAACCGTTTGAAAACGATTCCAGCTTTATCTCCACACGGTATAAATTGGAATAACTCCCTTCATTTTGATAAAAAAGAAGCGGCTCGCTGCGTCGAGGTGATAAACTCCGCCGAATATATCGACTTTGCCGTCCACGGATTGTATCACACCTATTACGTTCAGGGCGGTCAGTATAACAACACCGATTATTATTATACCGAAAACAACCGGGTGATTGCTGCTCCCGAAAGCGAAATACGGATGCGTTTGGATGCATATTTCGATCTGATTGAATATCACGGCTTCAAAAAGACGATAAACAGCTTTATCCCTCCGACCTTTACCTATCAGCCGAATCATCTCACAAAAATCTTAAAGGATTACGGTATTCTCTATGCTTCCACCACATTTAAAAATATAGGTCACGAGGATTTTTCGGGTGGTGTTGTCATTGAAAACGGAATCTCGGTCGTTGACAGAAATAACAATTTGATACCGTGGAACGTGATGGAGGCAAGGCTTGACGACCTGCCGACCGTCAGCGGAATCTTCGGATGCCATTGGGCAAACGTGTGCCACAAGGATCCCAAGGATAATCTTTCCCTTGTTGATTCCTGGGTGAATTATTTTGAGCGATGCAAAAGCAATTTCGGTACCATTCTTTCGCGTGATATTGCTTTTTGCTCAACTCAGATGCTTTACAGAAAGTATTCAAAGCTATCCTTTGACAGTGGTAAATGCATTATAGATACGTCGGACGTTCCAACGGCTGAGGGGCTTGGTACAAGCTTCTACGTAAGCACAGATCAGTCCTTGTCAGAGTGGACGGGCTGCGACGTGAAAATATACGAAAGAATCGGTGATTTCATCAATTACGAGGTCACCCCGAGGTCGACGGCGCTTACCTTGGCGTGAAGATTCTCAGCACTGTTATCTGACTGTGGAGGTATTATGGAAAATATTTTATACATATTAGGTCAGGCATTCGGCATTCTTGCAATGGTGCTGGGCTTTATATCGTTTCAGCAAAAAACACAGCTTGGCATTATTGCCTTCCAATGTGCTACCGGCTTTGCTTTTTCGGCGCATTATTTATTAATCGGCGCTATGACGGCGGTGGTGCTGAATCTTTTATCGGCATTTATTTGCATCTGCCTTGGTATCCGCAATAAAATGAACAGCAACAGTAAAATAACAACGGTTATTTGTGTTTTGCTTATAGTTGTAGCGGGCATTCTTTCCTGGGATAATATCTTTTCTCTTTTTCTGATTCTCGGACTTGTGGTGGTAAACGTCAGTCTGTCCTTTACCGAACCCCAGCATACCAGAATCGCCGTTTTCTTCAAAACGCCTCTTTGTCTCACCTATAACATAGCAGTTTTATCAATAGGCGGTATAATATTTGAATGTGTTGTTTTTGTTTCCGCTATAATCGGACTTATACGTAACAGGTCTGCAAAATAGAATTTTGTTAATAAGGAGTTTTCGTATGTATAAAGAAATTAAAGAATTAAAAACCGCAACCAAGCTTAATTCTCTCGGTAAGGAGAAGATGCTCAAGACCAATCTTGCCGATTTTGAGTGCTTTAACCCAAAGGCGAGACTGTATTCCATGATACAGGTAAAGCCCGGGGAAGAGGTTGAATATCACATGCACGTGGGTGAGAGTGAAAGCTTTTTCTTCCTCTCGGGTAAGGGTATCTACAACGATAACGGAAACATCGTAGATATTACTCCCGGCATGGTCACGCTGACTCCTTCGGGACAAGGTCACGCTGTTAAGAACACAGGGGATGAACCACTCGTATTTATTGCACTTATTCTTGTTGACTGATCAAGGGACAGAATCTATAACAAAAAAACTCATTAAAACTGTATTGCAGGTGGGATTATGATACTTCGTGAAGAATACTTTACCATGTCCGACGGTGTGGGGCTTTATACAGTTATCGCTTTGCCCGATGGGGACAAAAAATATCCCGTTGTCCTTATGCGTACACCCTATGGAAAAAAGGATGTGCCGTGCAATGAGGTGGTGAGCGAGGACGACCCTTTCATTAAAAACGGATATGCTCTTGTTTATCAGCATACCCGTGGGCGTGGAAACAGCGAGGGAGTATGTCATCCTTACGTTGAGCATGATGACGGACTTGACTCTCTTGATATCATTCGTAAGCAACCCTTTTATAACGGTGAGATATATCTTACGGGAGGCAGTTATCCTGCTACGGTTCACCTTTGCTATATCGGAACCAATCCCCACGATGTTAAGGCGGCGGCACTGAGTATACAGACAGACAGGATGTATTACAGAAATTACCGGAATGGCTGTTGCTACAGATTTTGTAATATAGATTGGTGGCTTTCGATGCTTAATGTTCGATATCCCGACCAGACAGGCGTTGCAAACGCAATCAAAAGACCATATTACAAAATTATGGAAAGAGCTTTTGGTGAAGACGTTCCGGAATATACCACGCAGCTTCTTAACGACAACTGCAACGAGTATTGGATGAGTCAAGAAAATTTCAACGCTTGTGACGATCTCAAGATTCCGGTGCTGTTTACTGAAGGATGGTATGATTTTTACATCGAGGGGATGTTCTCTATGTGGAACAGGCTGCCTGAAGAAACAAAAAAGAAATCTGCCTACGTTGTCGGTCCTTGGGGACATAGAGTAAAGCTCACAGGAAACGAAGAGTATACGTTTAAGAACGGTGATTTGGATTCCGATCACATTGTACATTTCTTCAACAGCATCAGAGATAATACTCCGTTTGAGGCCCATAAGCTGGGGAGGATTACGTATCACTCTATTGGAAAGGACAGCTAGCTAACCGATGATGTGACGACAGAGAAGATGAATCTTTACTTCAACAAAGACGGTTCGCTTTCGCACAATTCCTCATCCACAGGTGAACTAAGCTATGTCTATGACCCTGATAAGCCCTTGGGTGTCTACAAATATCACAGTATATATAAAGCCGAAAAAGAGGGAACAAGGAAGGAGATACTGTCCTTTGTTTCAAGTCCCTTTGAGGAAGAAACAGATTTCTTTGGGACTGTACAATGGTCGATGAAGGTGAAGACAGATTGCGACGACACTGCATTTTTTATACGTGTTCACTTGGTGGAGGATGGCATCTCGTATAACCTCACCGAAACAGTGACCTCTCTTTCGCATATTGATGAAAACTACGTGGCAGGTGAGGAGTGTCGCATAAATATAGCCACCCCTCCCATTGGATTTACCGTAAAAAAAGGCTGTGCTATCAGAGTTGACGTGACATCTCACAGCGATCTTTACGTACCTCACGCCAACGTAAAGGGACATTGGGCAAAGGTAAGCGAATCAAAGATTGCAACCAATACTGTAATATGCGACGAGGATGCATATATTGTGCTGTCAAAAAGAAAAAAATAAATTATGCTTTTACAAATTTATTAAGATATTATACTTATTTGAACTAAATTAGGGAGGACTATTATGAACTGGGAGAAATTACTTTATACAGAAGACGAAAAACCGCTTGACGAGCTTGTTAACGGCTACAGCAATACATCTATATTTCGAACAATGGCTTTTGTTGGAGACAGCCTTTCTTCAGGAGAGTTTGAAACTCTAGACAAGGACGGCAAGCGTTCGTATTATGACCTTTTTGAGTATTCTTGGGGACAGTACATTGCCAGAAATAATGGCTTGAAGGCATATAACTTTTCCCGTGGAGGTATGACTGCAAAGGAATATCTTGACAGTTTCGCCGAATCCAAGGGCTTTTGGAGCAAAGAGCTTGCGTGCCAGGCGTATGTCATAGCACTTGGTGTCAATGATCTTAACAGAGGAACCGAGATAGGCTCGATTGATGATATAGACACAAAAAACTATGAAAACAGTAAGCCTACATTTATAGGTAATTACGCAAGAATAGTAAAAAAGTATAAGGAGATCAGCCCTGACGCAAAGTTCTTTTTTGTTACGTTTCCGGACGGAGGCGACAAAGAAAAGACAGTGGGAATGGTCAATGCGCTTTATGCACTTGCAAACCATTTTGATAATTCTTACGTAATTGACCTGTACAGATACGGTCCTTTTTACAGTGACAGATTTAAGGAGAGATACTATCTTCACGGACACCTGAATCCAATGGGATATATTCTTACTGCCAAAATGGTTGATTCGTATATCGATTATATTATCCGTCACAACCCCAATGATTTTAAGAATGCAGGATTTATCGGCACAAATATTCAATATAAGTTTTAACGAGGTAAAAATGGCTGAGTACATAGACGTTTGTGATTATGACGGAAACAAACGCGGTTTTTACGTAGAGCGAGGCAGACACCATCACAAAGACTGGTGGTATCTTTGTATTCACGCGTATATTCATACTTTGGATGGGAAATTTTTAATTCAACGCCGTTCGCTTGAAAAGAGGTATTTTCCGGGAATATGGGATATAACCTGCGGGGCGGCCGACCATGGAGAGACCTCGCTTGATGCCGCTGTCCGTGAGGTGAAAGAAGAACTTGGACTTGACGTGTCAGAGTTTGAAACTTCTTTTGTTGGAATATCTCATTGCTACGATTGTGTTAATCACGTGTATTTCTTTAAAGGTAATTTTTTGCTTGACGATTTGGTTTTGCAACCCGAGGAAGTAATGGACGCCAAGTTAATTGACGCTTCAGAACTTATGGATTTTATTAGAAGCTCTGAATTCAAGGACCCTGAGTATCATAAAATGATAGAAGGTTTTCTGAATAGGGAGGTGCTGTTTTGAAACATATCAAGCCGGGCAGAGGCCCTTCGATGCAAGGCGGTATAATAGGAATATTTACAATAGGATTTGGCATATTATGGACGATTCTTGCCGGATCTGCATTTCCACCGTTTGCTATTTTCGGTATACTGTGGACAGGAATTGCAGTTGTGAATACCGTGTATAATTTCAAGAATGCAAATTCAAAAAATCGCTTTTCACAGTATGATATAGTAGATTCCACAGAAGAGCCGGACCCACTTAATCAGCGCTTTTATAACGAAAAGAAATTGGAAAATACAGACAGTGAGTATTGCCCGTGGTGTGGGGCTAAGGTAGAAGGGGAATATAAATACTGTAATAAGTGCGGAAAGGAGCTTCCCTGATGAAAAAGGAGCATATACCTTACGTGCTGATGTGCGTTTTAGCTGTAGCGCTAGCGGTTCTTAGTTTCAGGGTCAAGGACCTTGAAAACGAATTAATCAGAGCCAAAAATAACTTTAACAGCGAGATATATATGCTGAGACAGGATATATCAAGCATATATCAAAACGTTGATGACAGAATGAAAAAAGATGCCAGTCTTTTTTCAAACGTTTCCTACACTCTTGGCGAGCTTACCGATGGCGGTATTATTCCCGTAGCATTTGAAATATTACCAAAAACGGTTGCAGACGATACCGAAATTACTCTTACGTTGGGCGATGAAGCGATTATTCTTGAACGTGAAGGAGACCTGTTCAAAGGTACTGTAACCGCAGGAATATTTGAAGACGATTTGATCCCGTTGGTTAGTGTTATATCCTCTGTAAAGCAGACGGAATATCTTGAAGACGTAAATCTTTCACTTCTGTACCAAAAGGTTCTTCCCGAATTTTCAGCCGATATGGCAGGCGGTTCAACTTATAACAATAGAGTAAAAAAACTGTTGATAGACCATACGTTTTCGGTTAATAATCAAACTGTCAGCACACAAAATATTGATTTTGTGAATTTTACTCTCGTTGAAGAAATAAACGGAAAAGAAGTGCTTCGGGAAGATATAACCGACAAGGTTGTATCTGGCGGCGGAAATTACTTTTGCGAATATAAAAAGTCCTACGACATAAAAATAGGTGATACCTTGATGATATACGTTGAGGCAGAAGACAGCTTTGGATATATTCACAGAAGAGTGGCTTATCATTGGATGAAAAACGACAGTGGCGCCGTAGCCGACGTTTATTATCACGGCGAAGCGATTCTTGATAAAAACGGAAATATATTGCTGGATAACAGAATGCTAAAAAATTAACTTGAATAATAAAACTTTTGAAAAGGTTTAAAATATTTTAAATGAGTTATAATGCTTTCATCACACAAAATGAATAGTGTTTTTCAGTGTGTGACTTTGTTGCACACACTTTTTGCTTTAAGGAGAAGGTAAACGTATTATGAAAAAAGTTAAGAAAGCGGCATTTTGGTTTTTTTCTGCATTCTTTTTTCTTGGGGCTTTAGCTTTTATGCCAAGCTTTGCAAGTGTGCTAATGCTTGTGCTTGCCCTATTGCTCGCTCCAATCAACAAACTTCAAGCGGCAATCAAAAAATTGTTTCCAAAGAAATGGCTTAAAACGGTAGTACCCGCTGCGTTGATCATTTTTGCTTTGGGATGTGTACCAAAAGAAGTAACTCCGGAACAGCAGCCTCCTGCGAATAATGAGGAAATCACTCAAAATGAGAAAAAGGATTTTTTAGACAAATCGGAAGCAGAGTCGGAGGTGACCGAGCCCGAGACAACCAAGCCTGAGCCCGCTGTTGACATTCCTGAAATTCCTGAAGACTCGATTTTTGAGATTCATTATATAGACGTAGGTCAGGCAGATTCGGCACTGGTTGTTTGTGATGGCAGGTATATGCTTATCGACGGTGGCAACGCTTCTGATTCCGGCCGTGTTTATGCCTATCTAAAAAGACTTGGAGCAGAGCACCTTGACATAATGGTTGCAACCCATGCACACGAGGACCACGTTGGCGGTCTTGCCGGTGCATTGAATTATGCAACTGTCGGGAAGGTGTTGTGTCCCGTAAAAGAATATGACAGTGATACCTTCAGGAGCTTTGTAAAGTATGTAAGCAACAGAAACACAGAGATATCAGTTCCGGAAGTTGGAGACACTTACACACTGGGGTCATCCAAAATTGATGTACTTGCGGTAAATACAACCGATGACACAAACAACACCTCAATAGTTTTGAAAATTACCTACGGTAATACTTCATTTCTGTTCACGGGAGATGCCGAAAGAGAGGTGGAACAATTCCTGCTTAACAATGGAGCTGACCTGACGTCAACTGTGCTTAAGGTTGGTCATCACGGTAGTGAAACCTCCACGTCATATGTGTTCTTACGTGAGATAATGCCTGAATACGCTGTAATCAGTGTAGGAAAAGGAAATTCTTACGGACATCCCACTGAAGAGGTGCTCAGCCGATTAAGAGATGCTGACGTAACTGTGTTCAGAACCGATATGCAAGGAGATATTATCTGCAGCAGTGACGGCAATACCGTTACGTTCAAGACCGAGAAGAATGAATCTGCAAATACCTTGGACGAGGTAGAAAAAGAAAGTGAAAAACTTAATATTGCAGCATTTAACTATATTCTTAATACCGGCAGTAAAAAGTTCCATTCCCCCGACTGCAGAAGTGTGGCGCAAATGAGTGAGAAAAACAAAGCTTCTTTTTCGGGCACAAGAGATGAGATCATATCTCAAGGATTCTCTCCGTGTGGAAATTGTAATCCGTAAGTGGAAAAATATTTTAAGTAGATAAAAACGGTTAGGTCCATTTAAATAGACCTAACCGTTTTAAGTTTCTTAGATAGTCTGGATATTCGTTGCACACTTTATTGCGGATACTCTTCTCCAAGCTTTGTATCAACGATGTATTTACCCTTTATTGCTCTCAAGGTGTCCATATGGGGCTGTGTAAGATGTACCTGTTGATGCTGCTGTGATTCCCAGATTTCTACCAAAAGAATTTCATTTGGATGGTTCTCAGAGTAGTAGAAATCATACTTGATGCATCCGTCCTCAGCTCTTATTGCTTCACAAACTCCGGCATCGTTCAATTCCTGAACGAACTTTTCTCTGCAGCCGTCCTTTGCGGTCTGCACAACGTAATAGTAATACATTACTTTTCCTCCTTGTACATTGTACTTGTATGTTTGTTTATTATTTCATCTTCTCCTTCAAAAATGCATTTAAAGAGCTCATTTGCAAAAAGCTCATGCATTTCACGGATGGGATGATTTATTTTGTTTGCCAACAAATTGGTTATATCTTTTGTTTTGCTAAGTTCCTTCCAAGCAGAGTAACAGTCACAGACCTTGATACCCATATCACTTGCTAATTTTACTGCTTTGTTCATATACAAGTCCATTCGTCCGCTGTTTTGCATTTCGGCAGTTTTGTGGGCATATTCGTAATATTTCTCCTCTGTTTCGGGAGATACGGAGGTGTTGAGCATATTGGGTGTCATAAATACAGTATCTGTTTTTGCCTCAATGCATCTTGCAAACATTGTGCGAAGAGCGTCAAGATAATCCTCAAGCTCGCCATTAACGTCGTTGAGACCGAAGCATATTATCACAAGGTCGGGATTGTGAGAAAATACGTCTCTCTCCATACGAGGAAGCGACGCTCGTGCAGTAAGCCCTCCGATAGAGGCGTTTATTACGTTTACCGGCACGTAGTTCCGAGTTGCGTTCAGCTTCTTTTTCAGCCTGTTGTGATAGACCGACTCATAATCAATTTCATCCGGTCCTAACGCACCGTGAGAAACACTGTCTCCGAAAACTACAATGTTTATCGGACCGTTTTCCATCAAACCGTTAATATCCATTTGAAGCTTTTTTACTATCTTCATAATCATTCACCCAGTAATCTGTAATAGTAGTAAATCGGCATAGCAGACCATCCGTGACACAGTGAACCTGCGTTGTCAAAATCGCTTTGTCCGTCCTCTGTTTCCCAAACTGTGCCCGTTCCTCCGTCAAGCATAGGAACGTATATTCTCTCAATGTCCGAAAGTATCCACTCTTTATACTTTTTGGACACTTTTAAAAGAGCATCGTATTTAAAGCAGTTCATACTCAAAGAAATATGGGTAAAATCACCCTTTTCTATTCTTTTAGCAAGTCTTACAGATTCCTCACCGGTAACGATATCGGCAAGTATGGCAAGGGATGCACCGAGCTCACTTGCACTGTTGCGTGATTTTGTGTTCCATACGGTTTCACCGTCATAAAAAAGCTGCTTTGCGTTTTGTCTCAACTCATTTGCAACTGCAAGGTATTTCTCTGTGTTTCCGTATTTTGCCAATCTTTCAAGCGAAATTATCATAAGAGAATTGAGAATTATGTCACTCTCCTTGAATTCACTTTTTCTGTTGGCAACGTAGTATCTGTCATCCAGACCGGGCGTCCATTCATAGAAGTTCCAATACTTTTCGTCAATACACAGTATACCGTTTCTTATATTCGGCAGAAATGCTTCAAGTATATTGCAAAGCTTTGGATATATTTTATCCATAAGAGTAGCGTCATTGCTGTATTCTGCGTATTCACAGCACTCTGTTATGAAATGCATTGAAAACGACGGAATGACAAGGGTGTTTGACGATGGAGGACAGATGCTCAAAAACTTGTCGGGATGACGGTCGTTAGCCATTAGCTCAAGACAAGCCTTGGGAAATTGATATTCCCCGAAAGCATAGTAACCGCAGAGCATTTGATTTCTGCTGTCCATAGCGTAAAGTGCCTGCTCTCGCCAAGGGCAGTCCTCATAATGCTCGTGCATACACAAACGAAGCGTTCTTATACACGTGTCGAATATTTTCTTTTGTAATTCAGTCATTTTAGGTTCAGGTTTTTGCGATAGAGGATACATGGTGGGAATGATTCCTATTTCAATATCCGATACTTCTCCTCTGACCTCTATGTACCTGCAGCCAAGTCTGCGGAAGGCGTTTACAAAATCATTGTCACCTATTTTGGGAACGAATTCAACAGTAAAATCTCTGGGGGTTATCTTATCTCTTACTCTTCCGTCGGCAATATGTTCACCCCATGCCACAGTAATTTTCTTTGTCGAAGTCGCTTTGCATTTAAAATGTAAGAATCCAACCTCTTCACGTCCAAGGTCAAAGAGCTTTGCGCCGTCATCCAGAGCTTTGACACATACAGCCTGTGCTTCTCTTTCGAGAACAAGCTTTTTTATCGGTTTTTCACGGAAGCTTGTGTCAAGCTCAATTTCCACACTTTTGGAGTATGGGGCATCTGAATTGCCGTTGGCATCATAGCAGAAGCTTAATCCTATCTGACCTGTTATCATTTTGTTTTGATGCTGAAGATATACAGGGCTGAGCCTTGAAGGCGTTTCGGCACTTGACAAAGCAACACACTTTCCGTCCTTGAAAAATGCAAACTTAACACCAGCTTGACCTAAGTGATAGGTCTGAGTGCTCGGCAGTCCGTAATACCACACACGGATGAGCACGGAGTTTTTTTCTTCGGTAAAATACTCTGCCAATTCCAGTTTGTCATATACCTTATCATATGGATAGTCGGCATACTGACCAAAGGATGCAAGAGCACCGTTTACCCACATTTCGTAGTTGCTGTCCGCACATATGAATGCTTTTATATTTCCTTTGGGAACTTCAACGTAAAACTCAGCGTATTCGTCACTTTTCGGAGCATTGTTTTCCCATATCCATTTTGCTTTTTCTTTAAATAAACTATCCATACTTCACCTCAATAATAATTCTGTCTAGATTCTACCACATATATTTTTTTAAATCAATACGTTTATAATAAAGTGTTCGTTTTTTTGTACTTAAGCGGTGAAAAGCCGGTTTGCTTTTTAAACACTCTGGAAAAATAGTTGTAGTCGGAAAAACCGCAATTTGCAGAAATATCCGTTAGTGAAAGGTCTGTTGTACGAATAAGGCTTTTTGCCATTTCTATACGTTGCGAGGCGATGAATTCAAAAAGAGTCTGACCTACCTGTTTCGAAAAAACTGAACAACAATAGTGCGGCACTAAATGTACTGCATCGGAAATTTCAGAAAGAGTCATTGGTTCTGTGATGTGTTCTGCTATGTATTGCTTGATTTGTTTTACGTGAGGATTCTCGTTATTTTCCGCAGTTTCAATAAGCTGATAATATAAGTACCAAAAAAGCGATGTGCATTTTGCGCATTTTTGTTCAGAAACCGACGTAAACGCTTTTTTTGCCGATTCAAGAATCGAAACAGTGTCAGAGCGCATACTTTTTGGTAAATATCCTTTAACTACAGGAACAAAACCAATTTCGTGACTTATATTGAAGCTACAGTAGAACGCATTGCCTGCGGTTGCAAGCCGCTGCCTCACGGAGCCTTGCGGAAAAAGAATAGCATCACCGTCGGTCAACACAATTTCTTCGCCCTCAAATATGTATTTCATTCTGCCGGTTATACAGTAGGTAAGGTCTATATACGGAATGCGATCCGGAATCAGTTCTATGACGTTTTGGTGGTGTTCAAAACATAAACGCAAAAATTCCGTGTTTACAAAAGACGTCAAAATAATCACTCCCTTTTATTAAAAGTATAACAAATTTAGAGAAAATTGCAATAGCAGATTAAAAAAACAAACTTAATATTGTGCTAAAAATATTGTTTTTTAAGTAATGGTGTATATATCATATTATCGGCGGCTTTGATAAAATAGTGTCATAAAGAATAGGAGGGAATGTTATGGAAAAAATCGGTGTAGCCGATTACGGTATGTACGTCTGGTACGGCGGCTTTTATGATTACGAGGAGAGACTGGATTCTGTCAAAAGAATCGGCTTTGACGGTCTTGAAAGGCTTTATCCCACAAGCTCAGAGGACGCGCTCAGAAAGGCATCTAACCTTAAAAAAATGGGAATGGGCTTTGCTACATGCAATGCTCAATCACCCGAGTTATCTATACGGTGGACATCGGCGCTAGGTGGGGAATACGTCTGGGCAGAGGTGCAGGGTTATACATTTGAAGCATATCTGAGACAGGTAAAAGAGCAGACGAAGGTAGCAAAAAAATATGGAATAGAGGTTGCCGTTCACAATCATTTGGGCACAAAAATAGAAACACAGGAACAGCTTGAAATAATGCTTAACGAGTGTCCTGATACAAAGCTGCTGTTTGATACCGGACATTTAGCTGTAGCCGGCGGTGACGTAGAGTATATTGCAAAAAAATATTATGACAGAATAGTGGCGTATCATCTCAAGGGATGGCAGACAAGTGCTACTCCCGAGGCTGAAGTTTGGAGTCAAAGAGGTAGTTTTTGCGGACTTGGACAGGGTGATTTCTTTGTGAACAATGAATTTGTATACAAAAACGCTGTCAAAAACGGATTTAACGGTTGGGTGTTTATAGAACATGACACTCATCAAAGAGATCCGCTTATTGACCTTAAAGAAAGCTTTGAAATATTAAAGAAATGGAGAAATGAAATATGAAACACCTGAGACTTGGTATAATCGGACTTGGACGAGCGGGGTACTCAATGCATTTGCGAGAGCTGAAGGGCAAAGAGGATATGTTTAAAATAGAGGCAGTTTGCGATTGCGAGCCGGACAGAATTGAGAATATGAACAAGCTCTACGGATGCAAAATGTACACAAGAGTAGAGGACATTGTACTCGACCCCGATATCGACATTATCGATATTGCAACACGCTCCTGTGATCACTTTAAGCATGCAAAGACGGCACTTGATGCCGGCAAAACGGTATTCCTTGAAAAGCCGATGTGCACTAACTACGAGGATGCACAAAAGCTGTTTGAATATGCAGAAAAGGACGGAAAAAAGAGATTGTTTATCAGACACAATCGCCGTTTTGAAGCAAAATTTATGCAAATAAACAGAATAATTGAGTCCGGTATTATAGGAGACGCCTACTATATTAAGCGTTCGGTTGCAAACTATGAAAGAAGAGGCGACTGGCAGACACTCAGTCAGTACGGTGGCGGTCAGTTGCTTAATTGGGGTCCGCACCTTGTTGACCAGGCTATACAGTTTTGCGGAGGAGATTACGTTGAACTAACATCCTATACAAGACAGATTGCCGCTTCAGGCGATTGTGAGGACTTTGTTTTGGCATCCTTCGAAGGTGTAAATGGCAGGGTGGTAGAAATAGAAGTAAGCGGAGGTACAGCTATGTCGGTACCTAATTACGTGGTATACGGAACAAAGGGCAGCATTCTTGATAAGGGTGAAACACTTGAAATAAAAAGAGTGGAAGATGGATACGTATTCGAACCTCAGGTATCAAGCCCCTTTACGCCTGAAGGAGCTGTATTTACGTACAAGCCTCCCGTTCCGTTTGTAACCGAGGAGGTGCCTTGTGAAAACAACCCGCTTGACCACACTTGGACTTATCTTTATGATGCAGTTGTCAACGACAAGGACTATCCCATAAAATCCGAGGAAGCCTTAAAGGTTATGAAAGCAATATCCGAAATAAAAAGACAGAATAGGAGATAAAAATGGTACCGGAACTTTTAAAAACTCTTGCGGGGAATGAAGTTAAAACAAAAGAATACTGGGAGAAATATCGCCGCGAGGAATGTATGACCCTCCTTTCGGAGTACGTTTACGGCAGATCACCATCTTATGTTCCTGAGGATATAAAATTCACGCCGGAAATTGTAAACGACAATCTGGATGGTTTGACGCTTAAAAAAATTACAATTTCCTTCAAAGGTTATTCTTTTACTGTAAGGGCCTTTTATAAGCCTTCCGATAAGCCTCTTCCTACCTTCCTTTACTATATGCACATAAATGAGGAGTTGGCAAATGATATCGAGACTGTCCCCGATACGCTGAATATTCCAATCAAATATATTGCTGAGCGCGGTTATGCCGTTATAGTTATGTATTTTACATCTGTATATACTGACGACCTTAACAGAACTGTTTACGAAACCAGCATGTTCAAGCCGTTTTCACCGCCAAGACCTGAAAGGGCTGATAATGAATGGTCGGCAATCGGTGCTTGGTCATGGGCGTCGTCGAGGATAATGGATTATATTGAAACTGATTTTACCTTCGACAAGGACAATGTGGCTGTTGTCGGACATTCCAGAGGAGGGAAAACAGCACTTTGGACAGGTGCGACAGATGAGAGATTTTCCTTTGTTGTATCAAATTCATCGGGGTGTATGGGTGCAGCAATGCTGAGAGGTAAGGTAGGAGAGCATCTGGACTATATTACAACACATACAGATTGGTTTTGCAAAAACCTTGACAGATATGTTGAAAACGAGGATATGTTGCCCGTTGACCAGCATATGCTCCTTGCTTGTATTGCCCCAAGACTTCTCTACGTGGAAAGCAATTCCCTTGACGAATGGGCAGACCCCGAAAGCGAGCGAAAATCAGCTAGACTTGCAGGTGAAGTTTATAACCTTTATGGGCTTAAAGGCGTGGTGATTCCCGATACTCCCGAGCTTGATACTCCCTATCACGAGGGAACAATTGGTTATCACGTGTCAGAGGGAAAACATAAGATAAGACAGCACGATTGGGAAAAATTTATTGATTTTTGGGAAAAGAAAAGAGGTGCCCAATAGAGTGGAATTCGCCTCATATGAGCGCTTGACAGATATACTGCACTAATGGGATTTTCTGTAGAAGTAAAACTTTTGGTTGAACCTTCCGCATTTGATATGTCACGCTTTTTTATGGTTGCCAAGAGGTTGACAACTTTATAAAAAGCCTTTCGTCCTATTGTCCCGAGGAGGCGTGTCAGCGCAGAAATTACGCATACCTCGAGGAATTCCTTTATACATTAAGATGTTATCTTAAAATAATAAACGAAAAAGCAAACTGTGCGGATGAAGCACAGCTTTTCACGATGCTTGCAGAGTATAAGAAACTCCTTTATAAAGCAGAAGCGGTCATGCCAGGGTATCTGCCTGCAGAAGCAACATATGATAGATTGTTCCTACCAATTATGAGTAAGAACTAAACGGTGTTGAGGACCGATGTTGACGGGAAAATCTTGATGTTTTGCTAGAGAATGAAAACTTCAAACCGGTACTGTGGTAAATTTTTGAGAATTTTATGTTATTTTTTGGTATTGAAAGTGTAAAATCCAAATGCTATAATAAAGGCAAATTATTAAATTACGGAGTATTATCATGAAAATACATAATTTCAAATGCGGTGCAGGTAAAGTTGATATAACACCGGATATAGGAACAATATTGTATGGATATGCACCGGGCAGACCTGCAGAATCGGTTGGTGATGCTCTTGAAGCGGTTGCGATACTGTTGATGTCTGCCGAAGGGAGTGCATTGCTCATCACCTGCTCTGTTTGTGCAATGAACCCTGAGCTTTCAGAAGAGCTTCGCCGGATTGCAGGTGAAGCCTCGGGCATTGATTGGAAAAACGTTACGATTTGTTGTACGCATACCCATTCGGGACCCAATACCAGCCTTAAGTCAGGTTGGGGCGAGGTTGACACAAAGTATATAGAAGAGGTATTGAAGCCTGGGATAAGAGAGGTATCCAAAAAGGCGAGAGACACCTTGCAACCTGCAAAAATGGGTGTTGGTGAGATTGAAAGCCGAGTTGGCATCAACCGCCGTCAGATATGTGAGGATGGAAGCATTATGCTCGGTCAGAATCCATGGGGAATAAGAGACCCACGCATGACTGTTGTTTCCTTTGTTGACTTTGAGGGCAAGTGTATTGCAAATCTTGTGCATTACGGTTGTCATGGAACTGCGGCAAGCAGTAACCCTGAAATATCAAGGGATTGGGCGGGAGTTATGACAGATATGCTCGAAGCCGAAAGCGGAGGGATTACAGGATTTTTCAATGGCTTCGAGGGGGACCAGGGACCGAGACTTTCCAACGGAAAAACAACAGGTAACTATAGGCTTGCTCTTCAGCATGGCGCTTTGGCAGGTGCTGATGCGGTGAGTGCGTGGAGAAGCATAAGGTCATATGATGAAGCTCCGGTAAATGTGCTTCACGGAGAGATAAAAATTCCATTTGGCGAAATAGCCTCAAGGGAAGAGGCAGAGGAAAAGCTTGCTGAGCTTGGTACGGTTGAAGAGATACGCAAGTCCAAACGCTTTTCAAAAATCAACGAGGTTATTCACTGGAGTAAGGTAATCGCTGAGCATGACTCCGGTAAGCCTTTTAAGACACATTTTAACTTTGAACAGAACATAACCACTGTGGGACCTGTTGCAATTCTTCCGTCTCCCTTTGAGACCTTTGCGGAAATAGGGCTTCGTATACGCTCACTCAGCCCTTATCCGTATACGTTGAACCTTTGTAATACTCATGGCTCATACGCATATCTTCCTACAAAGAACGATATTCCTTCGGGTGGATACGAGGTATGGCATTTTCTGCTTGCTATGAGAACAACCTATCCATTGCCTCACAATACCGATGATTATTGGGTAAAACAGAATATTGAAATCTTGAGAAATTCCCAGTAAATGTATTTGTTGCTATTGACAAAACTATTCGGTTAGTCTATAATGTAAACGATTACAAAACGGAGGTAACATCTATGAAGGATATACTTGAATTTGCAACTCCCGAGGAAGTGGGAATACCCTCTTCGGCTATCTCGGATTTTATCGATGACATTACAGCAAGAGGCTTGATGACTCACAGCTTCATTATTATCAGGCACGGAAAGGTATGCGCCGAAGCGTATTGCCCCCCTTTCAAGCAGGATGAATTTCACAGAATGTATTCCACAAGTAAGACCTTTGCGTCAATGGCATTGGGCATACTTGTTGGAGAAGGAAAGGTAAAGCTCAGTGACAGACTTTCCGATTATTTCCCCGAATATTGTTCGGAGAATATGCACGAGTGGATAAGAGAAACTACCGTTCGTGACGCTTTGATGATGTCAACTTGTAATGCAACAAGACATTACAATATGCGCTCTCCCAACTTCGTTTCCCATATGTTTGAGATTGAACCCGAAAAGCTTTCGGGCGTTATGTTCGATTACGTCACCAATGCAACAAATGCGGTTACAGCCATAGTTGAAAAGCTCACAGGTATGCCTCTTCTTGAATTTTTGAAGGAAAGAGCGCTTCTTGAAATCGGCTTTTCACCCGATTCAAAGGTTGTTGAGATGCCCCAGGGCGGTTCGTGGTGCGGTTCGGGTGTTCTTTGTTCTACCCGTGACCTTGCACGTTTTGCAATGCTTGTTTACAACGACGGTTATGCCAACGGTAAACAGCTTCTTCCACGCGACTACGTAATAGAAGCCAAGTCAAAGCAGATAGACAACAATAACAGCGGTAACATAGACCTGGCACACGGACACGGATACGGATACCAGATCTGGAGAATATTTGAAAACGGTTATGCTTTTCTTGGTATGGGCGGTCAGTATGCACTTAGCTTCCCCGATTACGACCTCATTGCATGCTTTACAGGAGATATTCAAGGTTCATTCACTTCTTACGCTCAGATTGAACCCTTCTGGTACAACGTAATGAAGAAGATAAAGAAATTTGACAAGACAGATTCTCTTCCTGCCAATCCCGAAGCAAAGGCAACTCTTGACGAAAAGATAAAGAATTTCAAAGCTCCGTTGCCCTTCTTTGGAGAAAAGGATTCACCGTTTGCAAAGGAAATTGAAGGGGTTGTTTACAAAACTCCGGAAAATCCCATGGGTATTAATTCCTTTAATCTTACCTTTGACAAGGACGGCGGTGTACTCCATCTTGATACAGACAGGGGACAGAAGGACATTAAGTTTGGAATGAACGAGTATATTATTTCCGAATGGCCCGAAACTCATTATTCAGGTATGAGAATAGGTGTACCCCTGGGACGAGGCTATCGCTCCATGAGTGCAGCTGCATGGACAATGGAGAAG
Organism: Eubacteriales bacterium; assembly: GCA_045531285.1. Lineage (GTDB taxonomy): Bacteria > Bacillota > Clostridia > Oscillospirales > SIG627 > RGIG6353. The sequence continues at coordinate 2,845 of JAZSDT010000152.1, read as the reverse complement.
AAGATAGGTATCCGTTCATATCTTATAGACGATTACTTCGGCAATCTCTATACAACCATCGCCTTCAAGGGCGATAAAGCTACACTCCGTATGGTAAAGGTAGCGGAGGATTTCCTCAACGAATACGAGGGTATGACAACCGGTACAAGAGTGTAATATTGAATATTTTATTGCTTAAACCCCGACGGAATTATTTCTGTCGGGGTTTTTGTAAGTCTTTCAATAAAGCTTGTGAAAAAATGTAAGATTTACAGTTTTGACGAAAGTATTGACTTTTCTTTTTATTGGGATTATAATATTTACAGTAAAATTTGTAACCGCTTACAAAATAATTTAATTTGGAGGATTTATTATGAAAATTTATTACAGCGAAACAGCCGAACAGCTTGGTGCTAAGGCTGCTGCACTTATTGCAAAGTATCTCAATGAGGCTATTGCAGAGAAGGGAAGCGCAAGACTTATTCTTTCTACAGGTGCTTCTCAGTTTACTACACTTTCCGCACTTATCGGACTTGACGTTGATTGGTCAAAGGTTGAAATGTTCCATCTTGACGAGTACATCGGCATTGATGAAACACATCCCGCAAGCTTTGTTAAGTATCTCAAAGAGCGTTTTGTATCTAAGATAAATCTTAAAGCAGCGCATTTTGTTGACGTTTCGCAGGGTGTTGAAAATATTATCGCGAAGCTTACCGCTGAGCTCAATGAGGCTGTTGTTGACGTTGGAGTTATAGGTATTGGCGAAAACGGACATATCGCCTTCAATGATCCCCCGGCTGATTTTGACACAACCGAAGCATACAAGGTGGTTAATCTTGATGCCAAGTGCCGCAACCAGCAGCTTGGAGAGGGTTGGTTCCCCACTATTGACGATGTACCTAAGCAGGCTATTTCTATGACCGTTAAGCAAATACTCAAGTGCCGTCACATCGTTTCGGCTGTTCCTTACGCGGTAAAGGCTCAGGCTATACACGATACTCTCACTCAGGAAGTGAACAATATGGTTCCCGCAACCGCATTCAAGACACACGGTGACGTAAACCTGTTTATCGATAAGGATTCCGCTTCTATGGTAAACGTCGATGATTACGACGTAATAAAGTAATTATGAATAAAATTCTTTTTAAAAACGCAACACTTGTTCTCTCAAATACTGCACTTGAAAATGCAAATTTATTAGTTGCAGATGGAAAAATTGCAGATTTCGGAGTTAAGGATATTAACGCCGAGGATGCCAGAATAATAGACCTCAAGGGCGACTGGCTCACTCCCGGACTTATAGAAACTCATGCGCACGGCGGTGGCGGTTATGACTTTATGGACGGAACGGAAGAAGCGTTCGTTGGCATCGCAAAGCATCACAATGAGCACGGTGTCACGTCCATTCTTGCAACCACTCTTGCAGGAGAAACTGCAGAGACAGAAAATACCTTGAAGATGTTTTGCGAGACTCAGAACAAAATAAAGACCTGCAATATGCTTGGTGTACATCTCGAAGGCCCCTACTTTTCTATGGCACAAAAGGGCGCTCAGGATCCAAAGTATATAAAGGACCCCGACAAAAAAGAGCTTGATTTGTTTTTGTCGTACGGATGCGTAAAGCGTGTAAGTATGGCACCTGAGCTCAACGGTGCAATGGAAACAGGCAGATACCTTGCTGACAAAGGAATAATTGTTTCGGCTGCTCATACAAACGCTAGCTTTGATACTATAGAGGAAGCATCCCAAAACGGTTTTTCTCTTATGACTCATTTGTATTCGGGTATGTCAGGAGTTCACGTTGCCGATTGTAAGCGCCACGCAGGAGCGATAGAGGCCGGACTTTACCTTGACGCCCTGTATGCCGAGACAATATGTGACGGAGTACATCTTCCCGACGGAATACTCAGACTTATATACAAATGCAAAGGAAGAAACAAAATAATTCTTACGTCCGATGCATCCAGAGGCGCAGGGCTTCCCGAAGGCACTATAATAAAGCTTGGAAGTCTTGTGAACGGTCAAGAAGTTCTTATAAAGAACGGCGTTGCGAATATGCCTGATATGAAGGCTTTTGCAGGAAGTGTAGCTTCCGGTGACAGACTTCTCCGTACCGAGCTTAAGGCTGTAGGAATTCCTATGTGGGAGGTAATCGGAATGGCTTCGGAGAATCCGGCAAGATTACTTGGAATCGATAACCGCAAGGGTAAAATAGCCATAGGATATGATGCAGACCTGGCAGTTTTCTCAAAAGACGTATACACAAAAATGACCGTTGTTAACGGTGAAATTACATACGAGGTTAAATAATGAATATAGGAATTATAGGACTTGGAGCAAGGTCCGGGGCATACGTGACTAATATCCCCAAGTTTTTCCCTCAGCACAAGATCATCTCTGTGTGCGAAATTGACTCTGAGAGACTTGAAAACTATACAGAGTTTTATTTCAAGGAGGAAAAGCCCGATAAGTATACCGATTATAAAGAGCTTTTGAAGGATAGTCGTCTTGATGCAGTTGTGATTACTACTCCCGACTACGCACATCTTGAAATAGCACTTGCCGCTATGGAAAGAAACGTACATATCATTCTAGAAAAGCCTATCGAGGCATCTGCACAGCGCGCTCTTGCGCTTTATGCCAAAGCAAAGGAGTATAAAAAGAATCTTATGCTCGGCTTTGTACTCAGATATACTCCAATCGTTGAAAAACTAAAGGAGCTTATCGGAAGCGAAGAAATTGGTGATATAATCTCAATATCGGCATCCGAGAATCTTGAACCGGGTCATTCTTCCAGTTATATGAGACGTTGGCACAGATACAGAAAATACTCAGGCGGTATGATGAATACAAAATGCTGTCACGA
>JAZSDT010000067.1:0-40794 GCA_045531285.1 Eubacteriales bacterium | reverse complement strand
AAAGAGGAGTCTTAACGACTCCCCTTTTTAATATCATCAATGATTTGTGAGCTTTAGTTCTTCTCTTAAAGCGTTTTGCAATAAAGCAGAAAAGTTTATTCCGGCACGTTCCGCTTCATAGTTGAGCCAAGAAGGAATAGTACAGTTTTTACGTACAGTGCGTAAATCGTTTTTTCTGCGATATTCGTCGAAATCAACATCTACGAGAGAGACTATCGCTCCTTCGTATTCTGAAATGTCAACAGAGTTGATATCGGTGGGTGTTGGCAGGCGTTCTCCGTCATCCTGCATATCAATTCCCATTATACCGATCGCGTCTCTCGCCATTTCAATTGCGTCGGGTAAATTTTTTCCTTGAGTACTGATATTAAAATCGGGTATAAAAACCATAGTATACTTTTGACCTTTTGTTAAAATAATCGGGTAAGCGTGTTTCATTTTTTTCCTCCATTTTTTCTGTGTATATTACCGGCAAGCCGAGAGGGACTATTTAAGCCCTCTCCGCTTGATAATTGCTTTTGCTAACTCTTCGTCCGTTTCACGATGCCTGACTATGCACTCTTTTTCGTTTCCTTTAACGTAGATGTCGTGATTGCCACCGTGACGTTTGAAGCTCCAGCCATTCTTAAGGAGTAGCTCGATAAGTTCTTTTGTTTTCATATTATGCCTCCTCTCACTTATATTATACGCATTTAATACGCATTTGTCAATAGGCTTTTGAAAAAATATTTAGAATTTTTTTGCACTCGAAAAGAGTGCTTTTTTTATTGCAAAAATTTAATAAAAAAATTTTTTAAAAATTGTGGTTTGTGGGTTAGAGATATTTTTTTCATAGTGATATAGTGGTTATAAGGAAGGAGGACGCATTTATGGATAATGTTCCGTCTATGAGGGATGAAAAAGGTCACTTCGTCAAAGGGCATAGAGGAGGTCCGGGAAGAAAGCCGAGACCCGAAAGCATAAAGAAGCTTGCAGATGAGGCTCCGGAGAGATTGGCAGAAATCGCCAAAGATCCCAATACAAACAACAAACTGAGAGCAGATATATATAAGTGGGCGTATGAGATAGAATACGGCAAGGCACGTCAGCAAGTCGATACCACAGTGGTTGGAGCTGTCGCAAGCGGTGAGCCATTAAGTATAGCAGATAAGATGGCACTTGTGAAAAAGGCAGTTGAGATGGCAAATAATGAGAGTTGACGATATTACAGCTAATGCGCTTAGGTGGTATGTAGAACTTAAAGAGCAGACTAATGATGCGTTCTTTCCGCTTTACTTCAACGAGAGTCGCTTCCTTGTCCTTATGGGTGGAGGTGGCTCGGGTAAGTCGGTGTTTGCCGCAAGAAAGGTGCTTGAGAGGGCAACGAGTGAGAGCGGGCACAGAATATTAATATGCCGTAAGGTGGCAAAAACATTGAGAGAGAGCTGCTTCCGCATACTCAAAGAAATGGCATACGAGCATTACAGAGAAAGCATATCGGGACACAGCGAAAGCGATATGCGTATCACGTTCAACAATGGCTCTGAGCTGATATTCGCGGGACTGGATGACGTAGAAAAGCTAAAGTCTATATACCATATCACAAGCATATGGATTGAGGAAGCTTCGGAACTATTGGAAACCGACCTTAATCAGCTTGATATACGTCTCCGTGATGAGACACCTTTTTATAAGCAGATAATACTCACGTTCAACCCGATCAGTATTACACATTGGCTTAAGAGCCGATTTTTCGACCGTACATTCGACGATGTTACAACGCATAGGTCAACTTACAAAGACAACAGATTCATCAGCGCAGAGGCTATAAAAACTCTTGAACGCTTCAAAGAAACTGACGAGTACTACTACCAAGTATATTGCCTCGGCATGTGGGGCGTAACGGGCAAATCGGTGTTCAACGCAAAGGAGCTCACCGAACGGCTTCAGCATCTGCCTACACCAAAGAAGCGTGGCACGTTCGCATACGCATACGACGGACTCAAGATATCCGATACGCGTTTTGTTGATGAAACGGACGGGTGTATTACGATATTTGAAGAGCCTAAAGGCGGGTATCCTTACGTTATAGGCGCAGATACGGCTGGAGAGGGTTCTGATTATTTCGTCGCTCAAGTACTTGACAATACCACTGGCAGACAAGTTGCTATTCTTCGTCAGAGATTTGATGAGGATATATTCGCGAGACAGTTATATTGCCTTGCGGAGCTTTATAACAGCGCTCTTGTAGGGATTGAGACCAACCTTTCAACTTATCCCGTTATGGAGCTTGAAAGGCTCGGATATCAGCACCAGTACGTAAGAGAAACGGTAGACGATTACACACACGGTATCAAGCGTTCCTTCGGTTTCAGAACAGATTCCAGGACACGTCCTATTATCATTGCAGGGCTTGTACAAGCCTCAAGAGATGATAAAGAGCTTGTAAGTGATGAGGATACCATATCAGAAATGCTGACGTTCATTCGCAACGAGGATTTCAGAGCTGAAGCTGAGCAAGGTGCTCACGATGACTGCGTAATGGCTCTTGCAATAGCACAATATATCAGAGGTCAGCAGAGATATACGATAGAAGTTGACAATACAGTAAGATGGACTCCCTCAATGTGGGAGGACTACAACAACGCTTCTCCAAGTGAGAAAGAATATTTAATTAAAAAATGGGGAGTACCTAAGAGATGAACCACAAATTAAGAGAATGGCAGGATCGATATACAACGGCACAGACCGCGTATAATGACGAGATAGCCAAGATGGACGGACGCGAGCGGCTCTACAAAGGAGACGGCGAAATAAAGAAGATAATCGTCGGTGATCGCATAACTAAGACACCGCTTGTGCGTAACATATGCTCCGAGCTTGTTGAGGCTCAAGTTAATTCTAATATACCACAGCCGAAGGTTACGGCAATACGCGAAAAAGACGAGCCCAAGGCAAAGCTTATTGAGGATATGCTTCGCAACGAGCTTGACAGACTTTCGATGGAGCATATCAACGATATGGCGGAACGTACGGTACCTATTCAAGGCGGTTTCGCTTGGCTCGTGGAATGGGATAACACAGAAAGAACTCATTCGACAATAGGAGAGCTTGTTATCTCCGGTCTTCATCCGAGACAGATAATACCGCAGGACGGTGTATATTCCGGCATAGAAGATATGGACTACATCTTTATCGCTCTGCCTCAGACAAAGGCTTATATCGAGAGAAGATATAAGGTGCATGTTGATGACGAGAGCGAATCAGAGCCCGAAATCAAGTCATTCGAGTCTGAAGAAGCTTCAAGCGATATGGTAACGCAGATTGTGGCGTATTACCGAAATGATAACGGCGGTATAGGCGTATATTCCTGGGTTAACGATGTGGAGCTTGAGGATATTGAGGACTACCAGGCAAGGAGGCTTCGCAGATGCAAGAAATGCGGTGCCGTTGAGCCTAACGAAATTGAGGTTTACGAAGAGGCTACCGAAGACGGAACGCCTCCAGACGGCGAAAAAAAGCCTTACAGAAGAGGTGCAAAGACTTGTCCGTATTGTGGTTCTACTAAATGGGAAGACAGCACCGAAGAATATGAGGAAATATATACTCCAATTACTCTATCGAATGGCAATGTTATTCCCGGAGCTACAATGCAGGAAAAACAGACTGCAGATGAGCTTGGCAACGTCATTACAGAGGCGGTTGCGGTACCGACTAAGATACCGTTCTATAAGCCCGATATATATCCGGTAGTGCTACAGAAAAATGTGTCGGTATATGGCAGATTCCTCGGAGACTCCGACGTTGACAAGATAGCTTCTCATCAGAACGCCATCAACCGTATTGAGGCTAAGATTATAGAAAAGCTTCTCAAGGCGGGATCATATATCACGCTTCCCGACGAAGCAAGTATAAGAGTAGATACCGAGGATATGAAGGTCATTCGACCCGGAAACGCCGCATCAAAGTCTATGATAGACGTATATACCCTTGAAGGTGAGATCTCGCAGGATATGGCATATCTTGCGCAGATATACGAGGAAGCAAGGCAGGCCATTGGAATTACGGATTCGTATCAAGGACGCGTAGACAGAACCGCAACGAGCGGCAAAGCCAAAGAGTTCTCCGCAGCGCAGGCAGCTGGACGTCTTGAATCTAAGCGTATGATGAAGGACGCGGCATATGCGGCACTTTTCGAAGCAATGTTTAAGTTCAAGCTGGCATATGCAGACGAGCCGAGACCCGTACATTCTAAGGACAACAGAGGAAATGCTAAGTATTCCGAGTTCAACCGCTATGATTTCCTTGAGCAGGATGAAAACGGAGAGTGGTTCTGGAATGATCAATTCCTCTTCTCTTGTGATAATACGGCACCTCTTGCATCTAATAGAGAGGCAATGTGGCAAGAAACAAGAATGAATCTGCAGACGGGAGCTTTCGGAGATCCCAACAGCATAGATACATTGATTCTATTTTGGACTAAAATGGAACTCCTGCACTATCCCGGTGCTTCCGATACCAAGACATATCTTGAAGAGCAGAAGCAGATTCAGATGCAGATGCAACAGCAACAGATGATGATGGCACGTCAGCAGGAAGAAGCAATGGTGGCTGAAGCTATCAATAGAGCAAGACAAGACGCGTATAACAACGCGAAACAACCTATATACAGATAAAGCCGAAAGGAGGATGAAACAATGAAGGGTTATATTGGAAAGATTAAGAACAGCGGACAGCAGTATGTTAAGGCTCCCAATGCGGAAGTAAGCAAGGGTAAGACCAAGGCAACTGTATCCAACAAGGACCTCAGAGACGGCAAGAGATAAGAAAGCCGTCACGGAAAATTCGCATGAATAGCGTAAAAATCAAAGGAGAATTAATATGGGAGAAATAAACTATAACGAGGTATTCGGACTCGACACAACAGAAAGCGTAAACGAGACGGAGGTCGCTGGCACGTCTGAGAGCCCCGATACTGCAGGCGAAAAAGAGCAGGAACTCGCCGATACTGCCGACAACGAGTCTGAAGGAGAGTCTGCAGAGGCTCCCGAACAGACAACAGAAGAGCGGTCTCGATATGCTGCGGCAAGGCGAAAAGCAGAAGCCGAAAAAGCAGAAGAAATTGCTCGTATCAAAGCAGAAGCACAGAAGCAGATTGACGAAGCGGTGGCTTCTCTTGGTATCAATGATCCTTATTCGGGAAAGATCATTAAAAACAAAGCAGAATACGACATTTATATTAAGCAGCGTTCTGCCGATCAGAAGAAACGACTTATTGAGGACAGCGGCATAAGCGAAGATGAATTCAACGCTTTTGTCGACAACCTCCCCGAAGTAAGAGAAGCAAGAGAGGCGGCAGAGAAAGCGCGCTCTGCCGAGGCAAAAGCTAAAGAAGAGACCGCAAAGGCTCATATAGAAGACGAGCTCAAGACTATAGCTCAGCTTGATCCTACTATAAAGAGCATAGGCGATCTTGCCGCTACCGAAAACTATAAGGGAGTATACGACCTCGTACAGAAGGGCTACTCTCTATCTGATGCTTATAAACTTGTTAATTTCGATAAGATTATGCAGAATACTGCAAGTCAGACCAAGCAGGCGGCAATCAACTCCGCCAATGCCAAAAATCACATGACTCCCACCAGTTCGAGAGGTGAAGGAGCGGTATCTGTTCCGAATGACATCAAAGAGTCATACAGAATGTTCAATCCTACGGCAACAGATGCAGAGATCTCGAAACATTACAACAAATATTTAAGAAAATGAAAGGAAACTAAAACATAATGGCAGAAATTATTTTTTCAGAAGGCTCTGGTCTCCAGGACTCTATTTATGGTAAGTCCCAGGCGCCTATAAGAATGTTCATCGAGAAGAAGGGAGAAGCTTTTGAGCAGATGTCCTTCCTTCCCAAACTTTTTAATATGGGAAAATCCAATCACTACGGCGAAAAGTTCACCGCTATGACCGCTATGGAAGGCTTTCAGCCCGTTGGCGAGAACGGTCTTCATCCCGATGATTCTATGCAGGAAAGCTACTCCAAGACTCTTGAGCATATGACCTGGAAGAACTCTTTTGCAATTTCCCGCGAAATGGTAGAAGACTCCAAGCTTATGGACCTCAAGAATAAGCCCTCCGCATTTGTTACCGGATACTACAGAACCAGAGAAAAGTTCGGCGCAGCTCTCTTCGGAGGCGCTATCACCGGTGCAAAGACAATAACCTTCGGCGGAAAGTCGTTCGACTCCTCTGCTGCTGACAGTCTCGGTGTATTTGATGAAGCTCATACATCCAAGATCTCCGGCAAAGGTACACAGAGCAACGCTTTCTCCGATGCTTTCTCCGTAGATGCGCTTGCGGCCGCTGAGTGTGCTATGCAGAACTTCAAGGGCGACAATGGCGAGATTCTCGATGTATCTCCTGACACCATCGTTATTCCCAACATATACACTCTCAAGAAGAGCGTATTTGAGGTAATCGGTGCTGACAAGGATCCTGCTACCGCTAACAATGGATTTAACTATCAGTTCGGCAGATGGAACGTAGTCGTTCTTCCCTACCTCAACGAATACGTTACCGGCGCACCTTGGATACTCCTTGACTCTCGTTACAACCAGGATCACGGCGGCGCGGTATGGCTTGACAGAACACCTCTTGACGTTAAGTCTCGTATCGACGATGATACAGATGCTAACATCTGGCAGGGCTATGCAAGATTTACTGCTGGCTTCAACGACTGGCGCTTTGCTTGCTGTGGTGGTATCACCGGTGGTACTGCTCTTATAGGTTAATTTAACGGCATTACCGCCGCGAAGAAAATAGCCGGGCGGACATAACTCTGCTCGGCTATAACTTTAGGAGGAAAAATGATACTAAGAAATCTACTTGACTACGTTGACGATATTAAGCCTAACGCATTTTCCAACGAAACCAAGACCGCATGGATTAACGAGGTCGAAGGAATGGTGCAGACGGAAGTAATGCTTCTTGCTATCGAAGACGTAGTTACATATACATATGCGGAACACGCTAATACAGAACTTCTTGCTAAGCCTCCACACGACAAGATATACGGTGCTTATCTCTGCGCTATGATTGACTTTGCAAACGGTGAGTACAATAAGTACTCTAACACAATGCAGATGTTCAACGCATACTACGGAGAGTATATGCGCTGGTATGCACAGAGGTATCGCCCCGCTGATGAGGTGGCGGTTTTTAAAGGGTATTATCTGTCGGCGTATTCTCTTGCTCTCAAGCACGGATTTGTAGGCACTGAGGACGAGTGGCTGGCTTCTCTTAAAGGAGACAAGGGAGAGCCCGGTGAATCGTTCAAAGTCCTCGGAAAATATGACACGCTTGCCGCTGTTCAGTCTGCAGTAACATCGCCTAATATAGGTGATAACTATTACGTAGGAACGTCTACTCCTTATGACGTATACGCTTATACCATTAACGGTTGGCTCAATATAGGACCGCTAAAGGGAGAAGATGGGACAGACGGTGAAGACGGAGTATCACCTATCATAACCGTAACACCAATAACGGGCGGAAATAGAGTAACCATAACCGATGCTGAAGGTACAAAAACATTAGATATTATGGACGGTACAGATGGCAAGGACGGAAGCAACGGAAGAGATGGTACTAATGGTAAAGATGGAGCTAACGGAAAAGACGGACGAGGCATTACAGATATCCGCAGAACATCAGGCAACGGTGCGGCCGGAACAACAGATACCTACACCATATATTACACAGACAACACTACAAGCACATTCACAGTATACAACGGAGCTAACGGCACAGGTGGCGGTGGTAGTGGCGAAAGCGGAGAAGACGGAGCTACATTCATACCTTATGTAGATGCTGACGGAAATCTGTCTTGGACGAATAACAAAGGCTTACCCAATCCTGACACAGTAAACATCAAAGGTGCTGACGGGGAGGACGGCTTCTCCCCCTACCTTACAATAAGCGAGACGGAGGAGGGACACCTTGTTACCGTCACCGACGCAAGAGGAAGCCAAAGCTTTACCGTGAAGAACGGAGTGGACGGAGAAAAGGGAGAAAAGGGCGCCGACGGGGAGGACGGCTACACTCCCCAAAAGGGCGTGGACTACTTTACGTCAGAGGATAAAGCGCTTCTCGTAAACGAGGTCCTTGCCGCCTTACCCACCTGGACGGGAGGTGCTTATTGATATGGCATACGATAAGCTTATAGACAGCGCCTTCCTTGAGGGAGGGCTTAAGGATATAGCCGACAAGATAAGAGAAAAGGGAGGAGGCACGGAAAGCCTCTCCTTTCCCGAGGGCTTCCTTCTTGCCATAGAGGCTCTTGGTACGGATACTCCCGTGCTCGTGCTCAACAAGTATTCCGTAAGCCTGCAGGACATAAGAAAATCCACGGGAAACACTATGGCTGTGGCAGACTGGGTGGGACAGACCTTTTACAAAAGCGTTTCGGGAAGCCCATCCTCCCTTACGGGAGGCGGAGGGTTTGCTCCTGTCGTACCTGCAGATATTACGGGCACCTCCGGCAGATATCTCATTAAGGGTACGGAGATATGGCACGTAGACCAATACAGTATGCAAAACTACAGCCTTACCTGCAGCGTCTACGATACGAGCCTCATCTCTACGGCAAGCAAAAGCTACGTAGATGAGGCAGAGAACGGAAAAGCCGAGGGAGAATTCCTCTTTGATGCGGGACCTGCAGTATACTGCTACGCCTACGGAGAAGCAGAGGAGGGGGAGAACGAATGATATACGAAACGGTACTTGCAATACTCCCTACCGTAGAAAAAGCATTCAGCAAAGACGAGTGCGGATGGTGGGGAGACGTGCTTTTTCGCTCCATCGTTGACGGCAATGTTTGTACACCCGAGCAATACGCAGATAATTGGGAGGTAGTAAGATGACAAAATACGGGCTTTTGAAAGCTGCAGAAGATGCAAGAGCCGAAACAAAAGCGGCTTTGCAATTAGTGTATGATAAACTTACTCAAACTGCAAAGAAGCAGATCATCAAAAACGAGGAGGTGAAAACGCTATTTGATCGTCACGGGATTAAATACGAATAATGTATGGAAGTGTTTATGGAAATTATTAAAGCGCTTGCTCCCGGTATTATTGTCGGTATAGTGCTGTCCTATTGGAATAAACGGCAGAATAAAAGAGACAACGCTATAACAGAAGCCGAAAAGACTCACATCAAAAGCGAAAAAGTAAAGCTTTCACTCCTCCTTGCTACGGCAAAGCTTTCGTATGCAACAGCAATGGCTATTAAGCGAGGTACTCCTAATGGAGAAATGGAAGAAGCTATAGACAGATACGGAGAAGCTCTCGGGGAGTTTCGAGAATTCGAAAGACAGAAGGTGAGCGAACTTTGAAAACGCCATTTATCACGAACGATTACACGATAACATCTCCGTTTGGCTTGCGCAAACTTAACGGCAGGATGGAGATCCACGCGGGAGTTGACCTTGTGTGCGACAATACCGATGTTGTAGCTACGGAGGATGGGGTTGTACATTCTTCTACGATAATACTCGATAAAAACAACAGGACGTGGGAGTGGGGGAACTACGTGTGTATAAAGACAGACGGCGGACTCTACATCTACCATTGTCACCTTGAGAGCAGAGCCGTAAAAGCGGGGCAAAGAGTAAAAAAAGGAGACAAGCTTGGCGTTATGGGAAATACGGGTTATTCCTTCGGAAAACACTTGCATTTCGAAGTGCGAAGGAACGGCACTGCCATCAACGCTGCAGATTATCTCGAAATCGAAAACAAAATAGGAAAAGCAAAGGAGAACACTATGACAAGAGACGAAATGCTTAAAGAACTCGGGGACGTTTATATCAGTACATACAACGATCTCCCCGAATGGGCAAAACCCGATATGAGAGAATTACTTGACAAAGGCATTATCAATGGGGGCACTTCTGCTGCAGAAAATGCCGATGATATCAATATGTTTTTGTCCGATATCAAGACAGTCATCATATGCAAGAGGATGATAGGATGAAAAGACTCTTATCATTCCTCGAGTTCAGCAAGCTTCTTTTGCTATTTTTTCTTATCGTTCTTGCAATTCTCACGGATAAAGCTGTAGATCTATGCTACTATGCCATAGATCACGGATATACCTCTTCTCTGCCGTGGTTTACTACCTTGTTAACAGCGGCGTGGGGCGGTTTCAGTACGGCATTATCCTTCTATTTCAACAAAAGCAAGACAGAGAACGTCGCAAAGATAAACAGTAAAGAATATTACCCTTAAGGAGGCTATATGGAAGAAATTATCGCATTATCGGTAAAGCTTATATTTGCTTGTATAAGCGTTGTACTTACCGCTGTTGTTATACCCTGGCTCAAGGAAAAACGCCTTTACACCTGGGTAAAAACGGCTGTGCAGGCGGCTGAAAAGCTGGCTGAGTCTCAGCAGATAACAAAAGAAACAAAGAAGGCTTACGTTATTGATTTTCTTGAAAACAAGGGCATAAAAGTAACATACGAGGTAGACGTACTCATTGAATCCTGCGTAGAGGAGCTTGACTACCTCAGGGAAACCATATTGAAGAAAGCGTGATAATATGCCAAGCAATCTGTTGAATACAGATACAATGTTTCCCACGATCAATAAGAACAAAAGTACCGACGAAAACCTTAATGACGTGCTCAACTATCTCTATATGCTTCGTGAACAGCTTCGTTATAACATGGCTAATCTTGATGCATCAAATTTTAACGAGACAGCGCTCGATGAGCTTGCGGTTACTATCAATAAACCTCTGTATGCAAGAATCGAGGACACGGAAGGCAAGGTATCTCAGTTATCTCTTGACGCAGGACAATTCAATCTTAGATTGCAAAACGCGGAGGGAGAGATAGCTGGATTATCCGCTGAGGTAGGAGAAGATAGTGCTATGATACGCGCTATAGTTTCCAGTACGTCCAATGGGTACACAGCAAATGCACAGTTTATCCTTGCAGCTATCAACGGACAGAGCGTGGCTACATTGGATGCTGATGTTATCAATTTTAACGCAACTTCACTAATGCTATCCGGTAAGGGCGGATCTCACATTACTCTTGCCGAAAGTAATCTTATGATCGATAGCGAAAACTTTTCCGTTACGGCTTCTGGAGTTGTGACCACAAAGGGACGCATAGGCATTATAAGCGGCGATAACGGAGAGCTTGCTTTTCTCAGCACGGGATCCAATATTATCGGAAGGCTTTCTTATGCCCGGCGAACGGATACAAACGACTATGCACTCTATCTGCAAACGTCTAATAGCTACCCATTAAAACTGTATTCGGATGGAAATATGTCTATAGACTGCAAATTGAATATGACTTTGTATATAGGCACGGCATATGCCAATACAATAACGATCGGCAACAGTTCTTCAAATGTTAACATTGTGGGAAACGTCAAAATAAACGGTATACCCGTGTAAGGAGTATCATATGAAACTAAAAAAAATAATTGAAGCCTTTGAAGGTGTGTGTTCCGTGTGCAGAGCTAAATGCTCTGCTGCGGACGCGCTAAAGATCGCTAAGCTGGCAAAGCAAATGAGCTTCTATATGGAAAGCTTTTGCACCGAAGAACAAAAGCTTCTCCGCTTGTACGGGCAGAAGGGTGAGAACGGAGAGCCCATAATTAATAACGGTGTTCCCTCGTTCGCATCAACGACGGACAAGCTCGATTATGTTATAGAGCGCGAAAAGCTTCTTGCTGTAGAGGTCGAAGATATAGAGGGCATTACGCTCAAGCTCTCTGACTTAAAGCTTACAGAGGGGCAATTTTCGGCCTCTGAGATAATATCAATGAGCGGGATTATAGATATAGAGGAGTGAAAATATGGCGCACGGACTGCCTAATATGGTGCATTCTGATGGAATCACCAAATCAGTACAAACGTTGTTCGGTGGATACAACCACACATTGGCAGCGGGGGACGGTGAATTATATGATATGCAGAATATCACCTCTGACTATTATCCGATTCTTTCCCCCCGAAAACCGAGATATAAGATAAAGACTTTGTCTAAACCCAACGGTATATTCGGTAATGACGGGCTCTACTATGTAGACGGGACCGGATTCTACGCCGATGGCATTCTCAAAGGCTCTGTAACGGACTCAAAGAAACGATTTGCCGCTTGCGGAGCTTATATAGTTATATTCCCCGATAAGAAGTATTATAACCGCAATACGGGCGAATTTGGAAGCCTTGAGGCGTCCTGGAACGGTGCTGCGGCAATAATGAACGGCACTTATGCCGGGGAAACCGCCGCTGCTAATACCATAAGAGTCGCATATGATCTTACGGCTTTGTTTAAAGCCGGGGACGGTATTACTATCGAGGGCTGTACAAAGCATCCCGAAAACAATAAAACTATTGTTGTGCGCGAGATTCAATACACTGCAGGATATACATATCTGCGGTTCTACGAAAACTCTTTTACGATAGCTACAGCAGGGGATTCGGAAACTGCAATAAAACTGTCGAGAAAGGTCCCCGATATGGACTATATCTGCGCTAATGAAAACCGTTTGTGGGGATGCAAGGGCGATGAGATCTTTTGCTCAAAGCTTGGGGATATATTCAACTTTGCGGTGTTTGACGGCATAGCAACGGACTCCTGGTCAACGCCTGTGCTCAGCTCCGGTGATTTTACGGGATGCACTGCATATCTCGGATATCCCTTATTTTTCAAGCAGGATATGATATACAAAGTCTACGGTTCTAAGGCCTCGGACTTTCAAGTTCTTGCGAGTGCTTCTCTCGGAGTTGATGAGGGCAGCGACAAGAGCCTTGCTATAGCGGGTGAGACTTTGTTCTATTTATCCCGAGTCGGCATAGTGGCATATACCGGAGGAATACCGCAGAATGTATCGGCTCCTTTTGGTATGGAGCGTTATAAAAATGCCGTAGGCGGTAGCGACGGAGTAAAGTACTATGTATCAATGGAAGATACATACGGTGCGTTTCATCTTTTCGTATATGACACGCGAATTAATTTGTGGCATAAAGAAGATAATTTTTGTGCACTCGGGTTAGCGTGGGAGAAAAATTTATGGTATCTTGAAAATAACGGAACCATATGGGCGGAAGGTAATTCTCGAAACATTACCGGAACGCAGGAAAGCGCGGTATCGTCTATAGCGGAATTCGGAGACTTTATTGAAGGTTCACCGAACAAGAAAGGCTTGAGCAAGCTTCAGCTACGGCTTTCTGCAGATGAGGGCGCAAGTATAACGGTACAGATTAAGTTCGATAGCGAGGACGCGTGGCAGGACGTACACACACTTGTAGCCGAGCGTAAGCGCAGCTATTATCTGCCGATCATACCCCGCAGAAACGACCATTACCGAGTACGAATAATTGGTATCGGTGAGTGGAAACTGTACTCAATGTCGAGAGAATACTATTACGGTAGTGAAATGTAAGGAGGAACAACAAATTGAATTTTACCTACGATCAGTTTAAGAAAGCGGCTGAAGAAGCAGGACTTTTCAACTCGTTCTCAGAAGCGGATCTTCAGCTTGCAAAGAAAACTCCCGCAGCGGGAATGAGTTTGCTTAACTATAAGAAAGACTATGTCAATGCGCCTACCGATGAGGCGCGCGCGCTGGCAAACGAGGGCGCTAATAAAGTCCGTTCCTCTTATGGCAATTATCAAGGAGGGGTTGACGGAAGCGGGTTCTATCTCGAAGCACCGTCACCAATAGGATACAACAACGGCGTGGAAAGGCCCATATATTCAAGCACATACGGCAATACAATAAAAGACAAGGTCAATGAGCTGCTTAACAAAGAAAAGTTTTCATATAACCCCGAAAACGACCAGCTCTACTCTTCTTATAAGAAACAGTATACTCGAGAAGGACAGAGAGCAACAGAAGATGCTATCGGGCAGGCAGCGGCAATGAGCGGCGGTGTCCCTTCGACGTATGCGGCAACTGCGGGGGCGCAGGCGGGAAATTATTACGCATCACAAATGGCAGATAAGATTCCCGAGCTTTATCAGCTGGCATATAACCAGTATATGAATGATATCGAAAACACACGTGCCAATATTAACGTTCTTAACGCTCTTGATGAAGCTGAGTACAATAAGCATCTTACGGAACTTGATCAGTACAACGCCGACCGTAATTTTGGCTACGGACAGTATCTTGACGAGATCAATCAGAATACTGCCGAAAGAGCCGAGGCGTTAGAAAAAGCTATAGCTGCTTCGCAGTACGGAGACTTTACACTTCTCAAAAAGCTTGGCATAACACCCGATGCAGAGTATCTCGCAAACCTTTCTAATACGTCCGATGGAACTACTTTAGGCGAAGGGGCTTTGATTTCAGGCAGCGACGTGGGAAAAAGTATAATCGAAGACATAATAAGTAAGGCTTATGAAAACGGTGGCCTCGTCGATGCGAGAGACTACGCTATTCTTTCTAATGCTTATAGTGAGGACGAGCTTAAGGCTTGGGGCATCCACATTAAAGAGCCCGACTTGCTCGGCAACGAAGAAAGCATAACAAATCACAAACAAGCTATAAGCTATTTAAAAAAAATCGGCATAAAAAATCCCCAGGTAATGGAACACAGAGAGTGGCTGAAAGAAAAGCAGGGTGGTAATTCCATGGCATTGGATTTTAAAACATATGCCGACTATCTTTACGATATCGTATTCAATTATTATTTAGGCGGGTATGCGGGATAATATCCAAGGAGGCTTTTAATGACATACGAAGAATACAGAAAACTACCTAAAAAAGACCGACGGGCTTTCCTTGCCGCAACGTCTCCGATAAAGCTTAGTTATGCAGAGTATCGAGCGTTGAAGAAAGACGCCGAAAAAGCGGAAAAGTATTATGCTACCTCTGAGTATCTGCACAAGGCTACTGCTTTTAAGTCTCCGTACTCAAAAGCAAGTGTAACAAATTTTACACCGTCTTATTTTTATCCCGAACTAAATCTTCAGCAGAAAAAGACAATGGCTACCCTCCCCGAAATGGAGAAGTATCGAGTATCCCCCGGACTTATTGGGGGACTCGAAAGTAAGGTGTCAAGCTTAGAAGAGGCATATAAATTAGCCGAGAAAAATTACAAAAAGGCGCAATCTACGCAGAATAAGAAGGATATGTCAAATAGCATTCTCGGTGGCACAAGCTCGTCCGAAGCTGATAAAAAGGCTACTGAAGAAGCCAAGGCAAAAATGGACGAAGCTTGGAACGTACTTAACGAGTGGAAGAATAAGCTTTACGGAGCGCAGTATAATTACTATAATTCTCTTTTGAAGTCCAATGATTTTGGTTTGAATAGTGGCTATAAGTCTACTGCTAACGGAGATCAGATTCAGTTTGTCCCAGGAGAGGGCTTGAAGGGTTATAATGACCTAAAATACGAGTATATCAACAACCCTAATGTGTTGCGAGACTCAAGCGGCGGTTTGTACAACCCTGACTTGGACATGGAATTAGGTAACGAGCTTAAGGAAATGACAAAAAACGAGAAAGCTATCTATAATTACCTCTACAATACGCAGGGTAAAGACAGCGCAGAAAAGTATTTGACGTTTATCCGGGATCCGTTAAACCGCAGAATGGCAGAAGCCATAGCTAAACAGTTTAAGAATCCTTTCCAAAGGGTTTTGTTTTCTGTCGATACATCTCTTGAAAAAGCGAGCACTGATATTGCCGATATGCTTACAGGCAACGAGACACCCACAAGTGCAAAGCAATATGCTGGGCAGATCGTCCGAGAAGATCTCGGTGGATTTGGCAAATTCGCATACGATGCTTTAGGTGCAGCAACATATATGGCACCGTCTATATTAGTATCAACCGCAGTAGGGCTCTTAAACCCTGCTGCCGGAGCGGCAACGGGTGCTGCACTTATGGGCGGTATGTCGGGCAAGAGTGCTGAAAAAGAGGCGCTCTCGCAGGGATATGCTCCGTATCAAGCCAAAGCCTATGGTACACTTGTAGGCACGTCAGAAGCTGTATTGCAGTATCTCCTCGGTGGTATTGGCAAGCTCGGCGGAAAGTTAAAGGGTTCTGCGTTTGTTCGTAATATCGCAGCCATAGATAATGCTTTTCTTCGTGTTTCAGCCAAGCTCGGCAGGAATGCATTCGGAGAGGGCGCAGAGGAAGGACTGCAGGCGTTCCTTGAGCCTCTATTTAGAACGCTTGCTCTCGGCGAGGAATACACTCCTGCGCAGATTGAAGACATAATGTATGAGGCACTTGTCGGTGCTGCGCTTGGAGGTTTAATGGAAGCCGGGGGCACGGTAAGCTCCGATATAAGAACGCAGAATGTTGGTGCAGAGCTGAAGGGTGCTGATCTTCAGCAGGTGATTATTGATACTGCTCGAAACGAGGGAAACAAGCTCGCGGACGTTGCTCAGAAACGCCTTAATACTACGGGTAAGACCTCTAACTATATGATCGGTGAGATATTCTCCGATGTGGATAAGAGCTCTCTTAAGACAAATATAGAGGGCATAGCTACCGCTCGCAGAGAAGCGCTCGACGTCGCAAGAACAGAACAAAAAATACGTGAAGCTTTTAAGAGAACAAACGGATTTACGGCAGTAACTTCTGGCAAAGATAGCACGGTTAAAAAGCTTCAGCGCAGAGCGACAGACACAAAAGCGAATATGTCGGCGGCAAAGACTCCCGAGCAGAGAGCAAGAATTATTGAGGATACCGGGCGCAGATACGGCGTTTCCGAAACCAATATAGCTACTGCGAAACGTTTAAGCGAAACGGCAAACAGAACTATACGATTCTTCGATAACCCTAATCCCGAGGTACATGGATATCGTGACAAGTCCACCAACGAGATATTTGTTAATGCCAACAGCAACCGTATGAACCTTGAGTCGCTTATACTTGCTCACGAATTTACTCATACTCTTGAGGGAACGAAAGCATACAAAGACCTTGAAAACTTCGTTATGGACTCGTATAAGAGGGACGGCAAGAATATAGATACCCTTATTGCCAGCAAAAAAGGCAACTATAGCACCATAACAAAGCTTGACGATGCAGGAGCAAGGTTTGAACTTGTTGCGGAGGGTGTAGAAAAATATGTTCTTCCCAGAGAAAAAGATATATACGATCTTGTCCGCACAAACAAATCTCTTGCTGAGAAACTGAGCAGATTTATAGACAAGCACCTTTCCAAAATGAGCAATAAAGCCAAAGAAAGAGTACGTCTTGAAAAAGCTAAGCAGATATATGCTAAAGCGCTCGCAGAGAGCAACGCTCCAAAAGCAAAACCCGAAGCGAAAGCAGAACCCAAAGTAGAAGCAAAAGCAACGGAAACCAAGGCTGAAAAAACAGTAGCCAAGGAGACTAAATCCGAACCCAAGACCGAAACCAAGGAAACAAAAAAAGCCCCCACAGAGGCAAAAAAAGACCTCTCAGAGGAGCCCACGGTGAAGAAGGTGTCCGATGCAAGGACAAACACCCTTGATAATTTCTTTGGTGACGTTGAAAAGGATATGGACGGCTTCCAAGAGAGCGAATTCACCTACGATGTTATCAGTGAAAAGAAGAGCCTCGAACAAGCAAAAGAAAAACTTTCGTCTGACATTGACGGCGAATATAACCGACTCAAGAACGCAGACGGATGGTCGGGTACTGATCTTGATGAGGCAATGGGTATACTGTCTATACTGCAGGAACAAGCTCACAAGACGGGTGACGAAGCCGACTATAAGCGTTATTCTGAATGGGCAAAGATTGTTCAAGAACACGCTACAAGAGGTGGTCAGTTCTTGCAGAGCTTTGCAAAGTATAACAGAAGCCCTATGGGAGCTTTCGTGAAATACGTTGACGGTGTAAATGCCCTTGCTCTTTCCGATTCAGAAAAGCAGAAACTTATTAAAGCCGCTTCGCAAACTGTAGAGACTTTGTCACAGATAACTCCCTCAAAGACTACCGACGGCATAGCGGACGAGGCTGCCAATATCATTGAAAAAACTCCGTCAAAGCGCGCAAAGGCAAAGACGGAGAAAAAACCGCAGACAGAAAGTGAAAAAGCTTATGCAGAGCTTTTGACACAGTACTCTAAAGGTGAGATAACACGTGCTGAGCTTGCTGAAAAGATCAAGAAACTGAAATCAACCGAGACAAGCAATGACGGTAAGCAGTATTCATATGGTGAGGTCGTTGACAAGAACGGCATAAAGTATGGCATGGGAGTTATTCTCGACCGCAATTTTAAGAGTAAGGATCCTCAAAAAATTATTGACGAGGTTAAGGGCTATATACGTTCTCTTGGTGGAACGCCGTTTACGGTCTATGACAAAAAAGGCAAAGCGGAAGATATAATAATACCCGAAAAAGGACTGTACTTTACAAACGCTAACGGGGAAAGGCGGCACGTTAACCAACATCTTGAATACCCGTTAGACCGCCAAAGAGCAAAATATATGCTCCACCTTGACGAAATAGTTAAGGCATCCAAACCGCATAAATACGAACCTGCGCAACACCCACACGATTGGCTTGACAACTACGGCAAAAATGATTGGGAATTGCGATACGCATACGTGCAGGAGTTGGACGGTACCGTATGGAAGCTGTGGTTAAGAATCCCAACGTCCGATTTAAATAAAAAATATTTATATAATGTGACGAATAACGAAAAAAATAACGGTACCACAAAAAGCAGTACCGTTATTGGAACGGGAGCAAGAAAGAATTATTCTACCTCTCCCGTTAAGGCTAATATACCACAAAATAAGCCCGGTGTCAACCCCCAAATTGATTCAAATTCTGCTGAGTATAAAACGGTCGCGGCTATAGTCAAACTTTTGAAAGATAAGTCTATGCTTGACGGCTCTGCTACTCAAAACAAGCAGTTTTCCTATTCAAGTGATAAAGAACTTGCAAATCTAACGCGAGAGCAGTATAATAATTTTGGTTGGGTTAGGGATAACGATATAATAAGCGCAGGATATTGGAAGAACTTTACCTCTAAATATGCAAGTGCAGTTAACTTAAAGCACCACTTTGAGAAAACCAAAGACGGGGAATATATGATACCCGCGTATGATGAATACGACACATCGGGCATAGAGGACGTCGTTGTCTTCGCGAGTGGTTCTATTAACAACCCTAACGTAACAAAAATAATCAAAATTGATCTTCATGAAGAGACACTTATTGAAGAAAAAAGGAGAGAATTATATGAGGCTGAAGGGCGAGGAATACAGCAAGAGACTTCGGGAGTATTCAGACGATACAATAAGACTGATTTCGTTAATGAACAGCGGTACCAAGGAACTGGCAATAAAAGGCTCGGATATAACGACAGATTCAACTCTGAACGAGGAACAAGTAAGGGCTGGTTTGATCCAATTGTTAGATACCAACTTGACGACGAAAACGGAGTGGAAGTCCTTACTTACCGAAGCGGAAAAGTCGTTACTAAACCGTTAAATGATAATAAGCAATATTCATATTCTCCCGTATCTTCCGATGCCTTGGAGAATGCCGTAGATAGTGTAATCGACCGACTCCTTACTTTACACGATAACGTAGAGGTGGAAAAAAACATTAACCTTGAAGCTATGGCGAAGAAAGACATAGCCGATGTAGTAAGAGAGGCAAAGAAGCTCGGCGCAGACGGCAACGAGTATTTGAAAAACGTGCTTGAGAACGAAATCGCAGTTATATACGATTTAGACAAAGCTCTTGTCAACAGACTTATCGATGCATATAATCAGTATGTATATGATTCTACCGTTGACAGAGCAAGACGATTCTATGAGGATAGCGGCAAGGAATTCGACGAAAGCGTTATTCAGCAAATCAACGATGGCAGACTCGATCTTAATGCAGAAATACTTAAGAGCGTTATCTTGAGACAAGCTGAAACGAGAAAGACGGATTCTAAAAGAGCAAAGAAAGCTCTCGAAGAGATTCACGATGTCAAGTTCCTTTATGATGTAGCTTTGGATCAGATGATGCGTATAGCCGATGACTTTAAAGGCGTTGGCAAGAATGCACCTCGTTCCGAAAGGCTTAAAGTCTTAGGCAGCACAATAGGTAAGCTCCAGACTTTGGCACAGTTGCAGAACCTCCGTACTGACCTTCGTAACAGAGTCAGCAATAATACTTTTGACTTTATTGAGACTCTTGCAAATGATTCGGCAATTATACCCGACCTTATACTCTCTACAATGACTAAACGTAGAACCGTGGGTCTTGAGTCACCCATCAGCAAAACTCGAAAAGAGGGAGCAAGAGAAGCTAAACTAAAATCTCAAGTTGAGGTAGGTTTTGACGTGTCGGGAAGCAACGAGAGCGGAAAATACGAGAACATTCGCGGCGGTAGATCATTCAAGGCGGCTTCCAACAACGCCATGGCAAGAACTTTATCAAAGGCAGAGGCTCTTCTCGGATACTCTTTATCAACGTCGGATGCTGCAAAGAAAGGCGCAGTAACCGCTGAAGTAGAACGTTCTCTTCAGCCGTTTGTTGAAAAAGGCTATATGACTGCGGAAGAGGCAAAGCAAATCGCAAAAGACGAAGCTCGTTATAGAACGTTCCAGGACGAGAATATCATCTCAAAATATATTCTTGGCCTTGCTCACGATTTATTTAACTTGGCAGGAATAGGCTCAACTCGAGGAACTCTTTTCAAAACGCATGAGTTTGGTCTTGGAGACTTTTTAGTAAAATACCGTCAAGTACCCGGTGCTATTGTTATGAGAGCTATTGAGTTTTCTCCGACAGGATATCTTAAATTTATATGGCATTTAGGACAACTTGCGGCAAGTAAAGGCACTAACACGCAGGCACAGAGAAAAGCGGCATTGTCGCTTTCTCGCGCGACCACTGGTACAGGCTTGATAACTCTTGCGGTATGGTTGGCGGTTAAAGGCTTACTTAAGTATACAAGTGAGGACGAGGACAAGGACGTAGCTGCTCTCAATTCCGCAGAGGGATTAAGCGGTATGCAAATCAACTTTAGTGCAATAGAAAGAGCTATCAAAGGAGAGTCTACCGACCTGAAAAAAGGTGATGTGCTCTACGATATCTCATTTCTTGAGCCCTTCGACGTTCTACTTACTACGGGAGCTTCTTTAGCAAATGCCGAAGATGAGACTGCGTGGGAAAAGTTAGGTTATACTATTGACAGTTCTTGGAGAGCTATTGCAGATCTTCCCGCATTACAGACTATAGGAAACCTTGTAGACGCATTTACCTATAAGGAAGAGGGCGCAAGTGATATTGGTACTTTATTCCTGTCGCTTGCCGAGTCAAGTATAACAAGCTTTACTCCTGCTTTGGTAAGGCAGACCGCGCAAGCGATTGACAAAAACTATCGTGACACGTATGCTGACAAGAACCCTGCTACGCGAATTTGGAGAAAGTTTGCTACAGGCATTCCCGGAGCAAGACAGACCGTTCCCGAGAAGCTCGACAACTTTGGTGAAGACAAGGTATACACAAATACGCTTCTTAACATTCTCAATGCTTATGCTAACCCCGGTAACGCAAACGTTTACTCACCCAATGAGGTGTCGGAGGACTACCGCAAGGTATACGAAGAAAGCGGAGAGAGCAATTTCTTCCCCGATAGGTCAGCTCCTTATAATGTGGCGATCGGAGGTCAAAAGTATGCGCTTACTGCAGATGAAAGAGCTGCATATCAAAAGAGACGTGGCGGCATTATAGAGGATATTTCGTCAGAGATCTTCGACTCAAAGTGGTTCAGTTCTATTCCCGCAGAGGATAAAGCGGATATGTTATCCTCAATTAAGGAATATGCTAATTACGAGGCAATGAAAGAATACGCTGAGTCGAAGGGTATAACCTATACCAATACCAAGTGGGACGGATTTGTTGAAAAGTATGACTCTATCAAAAACAAGGTGAAGTTCACTGATATGCTCAGAGCAAGAGCTTATGTTGGACTTGACAGATACGTAGAGATAATATCCAACGGTGTCAGCAAGGACCAAGCATACGATCTTGCACTCGGACTCGACTCACTTACACCCGAAGAAGGCAAGACAACTGTATCATCCTTGCAGAGGTATAAGTCCATATCTTCTTCCAATGCTTCTGACGAGGAAAAGTATAAAGCGCTTCTCTCTATTATGACGGAGACAGAGTCTGCTAAGCTTAGGGCAGGTTATGAGTACGGTCTTGATCCCGATGTCTATGTTGATTTTAAGCAAGCTCTCAAGGATAATGACAAGGGGACTGTTGGTTCGTACACCAAGGATGAGTACAAGGATGCGATTGACGATGCTACGAACGATAGAAAAACCAAGGCGCTGCTGTGGCTGTTAACTCATCCCAGGGAAGATCCAAGCAAAAATCCGTATAACAAATCGACGGCAAGGAAAGCCCAAAAGACACTTTTGGACTATCTTCCCGAGCCGTAAAGAAAGAGGGTCAATTAAGACCCTCTTTTTATTGCGAAAAACCACGAAAAAACCACGAATAAGTTATAATATGAAAAAAATTAAAATAAAATAAACTGCAATAAAAACGTATAAACCCCTATAAATAAAGGGTTTATGGCGTAAAATGCATTTTAAAAAATCAAGAAAAACAGACTTAAAGACTCCAACCGTCTCCACCATAAAGTCAAAAAAGTGCCGTAACTACGGCACTTTTTTGATGTTCGCGAATAAAAAACCACGAAAAAACCACGAATTATTCTAAAAAAATCTTGTTTAACACGCTTAAAGCTCTCTCTTCCTCCCTCGGATAGAGGTGCGAATACGTGTTGAGAGTCATCTTAATATCAGAGTGACCGAGCCTTCGCGCTATCTCACTTATGTTAATACCTTCATTCGCAAGGAGTGAGGCGTGAGAATGCCGAAAATCGTGTATTCTTATATGGGGAAGCCCTGCCAACTCACTAAACTTTTTGTTGTAGTTTTCTAACGTCGAGTCTCTTATTGTTTGGCTGCCGCCGCACACTCTGCCTCTTGCAGAGCCAAAAAACGCTCTCTGACGAGCTTTGTGCTCTGATAGGATTGCTATAAGCGGTTGCGGCATTTGCACGTCTCTGTATGAGGATTTATTCTTTGGCGGTGTTTCTACCTCTTCCTTGCCTTTAATCTTCTGCGTAATGCTTCTGCGGACGTGTATAGTGTCTTTTTCAATATCAGACCATTTGAGGGCGTTTATTTCCCCTTTTCTCATCCCGGTATAATATGCTATGCAAAAGAACACATATACCGCATAGCCTATATAGTTGTTGTGAGACTCCGCTTCTTGCTTTGCTACAGATATATATGCTTTAAACTGATCGGCGGTGTAGTACTGCAATTTTCCTTCGGTAGGTACTTCTTCGGGATCTCGGAACCCGCCCAATGCTGAAAGAGGATTTTTCTGCAAATAGTTAAGCTTGACCGCGTAGTTAAGCATAGCTACGAACTCTTTATAATAGTTATTCTTGGTGCGAAATGCCGTGTCGGCGTTAGATATAACGTTCTTCCAACGCTGCAGAGTTCTTGCATCAAGATCTTTTATTTTTACTTTAGCCATAGTTGGCAGAACATTGCCTTCAAGTATACGTCTTTTCTTATCGTAGGTGCTTTGCCTTATTTCTTTCTGTATGGAATACATATACTCGTCGTATAGGTCCCGTACGTTTTTAATCGCAGAGCCACCAAGCATTTCAGCCATAAGACGAGACTCTTCTCTTTTTGCTTCTTCTTTTCCGTATACGTGGCGTTCCTTTTTCTTGTAATTGCCTTGCACATCTTTATAGCTTACTAATACACGGTACTTTATAAGACCGTCTTTTTTATCATCGGTTTTATATATTGGCATAATTTACTCCTTTGTATGCAGAAATATATATGCAGAAATATACATATTTTTTTACATAAAAACATTGACAAAATAATCTGGTTTGTATATACTAAGAGGCAAAATAGACGAATATCTAAAAGTTTATTTTGATTTAAATTAATAGCGATAATCAAAGAGCTTGGTAATAAACCAAGCTCTTTTTATTCTTCCTCTATACGGGCATCTTTTTCTCTTAACAGCTCTAAATAGGAATTGAGAGTGTTTTCGATACGAGCGTCAACGGGAGGCACATCGGGTTGCTTGAAACCCGAGATCTCATCAAGCGAAGCTCCAAGAGCAATAGCTATTCTGGCGAATGTATCAAATGCTGGCGTTGGAGTTTTCCCGTTGAAGATCCTTGTAACGGTAGACTCGGGGATATTAGACAAAGGCATATATTATTCCCTTTCACTCAATTTCGGCGGATTAATCATCATTGGTGGTTAGTTCGTCAATATTGAGGGGCTAATATCGGAGCCTTAAAACTCAATATTTCGTATTGTACACTCAATTTTGTTTCGGTATAATTGCATCAGAAACCAAAGGAGGTTACTGATATGACAAACAAGGAACAAGAATTACTCGATCTCATACGTGCATACGGTAATGAAGAGGAAGCTCTTCGTATAGCTGTTAATATTATTACTGACTACCTAAAGCAGCACGGATCATTTGAAGAACCAGCTCCTGTCTATCTTCCGGGATACGTCGGAAGAGCTCTAAGAGAGCGGCTTCGCCTTCAGTAACTTGCTCGGCGTTATCCCAACCCGTTAGATAAGCCGGGGTTGTTTCTAATGCTTTTGCAAGGGCTTCTATTTTCGCAGTAGGTACATTTACTTTCCCAAGTTCAATCTTATTAATTGTGGAACGAGATGTATACCCTACTTTCAAAGCTAATTCATACTGTGTAAGATTAAGCTTTGTGCGAAGATAATATATTTTTTCGCCTATGGAAGACATCCCATGCATAAAATCACTCCCGATAACATTATTCCTTGCCAAAGGAGCTATCTTTATGTTTCTTTAATACTTCCAATGTTACGCGAATGGTTTCAACGACAGCAGAGCGATCGCTCTCAGGGACTTTGCGAAAAAGTTCTAAAAGCATAGCTTCTTCTTTGGTTACGGGATTGCTTTCGATTTCGCCGACTAAATACGAGATATCACATCCTAATACAGCGGAGAGCTTTTCCAATTTATCTAAAGGAATATTAGATACAACACCGCTCTCATACTTATGGACTGTTTGGGTCGCTACGCCTAAAGCCTTTGCAACGTCTTTTAAAGTTAATTCCTTGCTTTCTCTTAATAGTTTGATTTTGTTTCCGATAAACAATTTAATCACCCTTGAGCTCATTATAAATGGGTTCACTTTAAAAGTCAAGAAAAAAAATATTTTTTTCAAAAATGACTTGACAAGTGACTTTTTATGCGATATAATTAACCTGCAGAGTTAAAACGAAAGGAGAAACAAATGTTTAATAAGCTTGAACTTGATGGAGAGATTGCACGTAGCGGTTTTACAAAGCAGAGATTTTGCAAAGAAATCAATATGGCGCAATCGACATATATTCGAAAGGCAAAAAACGGCACCTTTGATTTAAACGAAGCAGACAAAATATGCCGAGTCTTGAAAATTAAAGCATTAAAAAGAAGAAGCGAAATTTTTTTATCCGACAATTAACTTGTAAAGTTAAATAATATGAAAAAAACCAACAATCATATCACAAACGGCATTTGTAACTGCACTGATCGCAGTACTGATGTATATAGCAATAAAAATAATAGGAGGTTAACCAAAAATGTGCAAGTTAAAAAGCGCGATAATCTTAAAGGAAAGGATCTTTATGCCGGACTACGACAGCCACACTGACATGTTAAAGGAGCTTGGCATAACAGATGATTATTTAGGCGCATCGAAAAAATTCATCCGCGCAGAGCTTTCACCGAAAAATGGCGATGTATTCTCTGACATTGATACGTGGGAGCTAAATATCGATCAAGATATAATACCGGAATGGTACGACGAGGCAAAATACAAGCCGATGATGTTTGATGCCGTAAAAAAGTGGGCTGAGGATCATATCCACGTCGGCGTAGACAATCTCAAAATCAATTCCGGAGCAAACCATTATATAAAGGATTGCAAGAATGTAAGCATCTGCGGTTCAGCAACGGTTAAGTACATCTGCGGTTCAGCAACGGTTAAGTACATCTGCGGTTCAGCAACGGTTAAGTACATCTGCGGTTCAGCAACGGTTAAGTACATCTACGATTCAGCAACGGTTAAGTACATCTGCGGTTCAGCAACGGTTAAGTACATCTGCGGTTCAGCAACGGTTAAGTACATCTACGATTCAGCAACGGTTGAGAACATCTGCGGTTCAGCAACGGTTGAGAACATCTGCGGTTCAGCAACGGTTATAAGCAGCCCCTTTACCAAATGGACAAATTCAAGTTCTCTTATTATATCAGAAAACGCAACGTTTAAAGATAACTATACCAAGACCATATATCAATCGGGAGACTTCAAGCTGCTTCTTGTGGAAAGCGGCCATAAAATAGGAGGTTAACAGATGAACGTACGAGTGCCACAGATTAACAACGTAGAGACGGCGGTGCTTACATACTACGCCAAGGTAAGCTTAAGCAACAAAGACATCAAGGATCTATTCGGAAACATATCCTCTTCTACTGTATATAAGCTCAAGCTCAAAGCGAAAGCGCAGCAGGAAGAGGACGAGCGTATGAGCTACAACAGTTCCACGGTGGATACTGAGAGCGCATACAAAGCCTGGGGTCTTGACATCGATGAGCTGGAGCGTAGGCTTACAAAGCTCCGCAAACTCAAAAAAAATAACCCGTCCGCATAGACGAGTTACTTATTAATATTGGGGTTGTCGGTGCGACCTACGAGATAGTCTATAGACACATCGAAGAAGTCTGCGAGGGCTAAAAGACATTGATAAGCTGGTTCACGCTCACCGTACTCGTATCTTTGGATGGCCCTATCGGTCATACCAACGGAGTCGGCAAGTTCCTTTTGAGTCAGATTTTTTTCTGTTCTTAATGATTTAAGTCGTGCGCAGAAGTCCATAAAAAACACCCCAAAAAAATTTTTAAAAAAACTATTGACGCCTTACTCAATAACGAGTTGGATCGTCAGACCTGCCGCAAAGGTAATCTAAAGAGACGTCAAAAAAATCCGCAAGGGCGATTAAAACACTTGCTGATGGTTCGTTTCTGCCGTACTCATAAAATTGGTACATAGACTCGGTAACATTCGCGGCAATGGCGGTTTGCTTTTGGGTAGTGCCACGTAATTTACGGCAACGTTTTAGGGCTTCGTGTAGTTGCATAAAAATACCTCAAAAAAATTTTGTAAAAGTACTTGACACCTAATCTTTTGAGTGGATGTCCGATATGCCTAAAAGATAGTCAGAAGTTACTTTGAAGCATTTTGAGAGCAAAACTAAGTTTTCGAGAGATGGCTCTCGCGAATCCAGCTCATAATGCTGATAAGCTCGCTCGGACACACCTATATATTCGGCGACTTGTTTCTGCGTCATCTTACAAACCTTGCGGCATTCTTTTAATCTTTGGGAAAAAATTTGCATAATACACCACCAAAAAAATTTTAAAAAAAGTACTTGACAACGAACAAAACGGCGTGTATAATAAGGGCATACACGAACAAAACGTGGTGAAGTACAGAAAGAGAGGAGACATTGAACGTGAAATTAAAGTCGGCTCGTGAAACAATTAAGAAGACACAATCACAAGTCGCAAAAGACTCGGGCATAACCGAGAGAGCGTACCAAAATTACGAGTACGGTAAAAGAGAACCGGGCGTGCAGACGGCAATCCGCATCGCCCGTGTGTTAAACAGTTCCGTCGAAAAACTGTTTACTCAGTAACGAGTTGGATCGTCAGACCTGCCGCAAAGGTAATCTAAAGAGACGTCAAAAAAATCCGCAAGGGCGATTAAGTTTTCGTACATAGGTTTTGAGTCTCCGGACTCTAACCTCTGGTATTGCCGCTCAGTCATTCCAAGCTCCTTTGAAAGAAAAACTTGCGTCGCTTTGTGTAATTTGCGCAGTTCTTTGAGTCGTGCTGAAAATTCCATAAAAAACTCCAATTACTCAGTAACGAGTTGGGTCATTAGACCTACCGCAAAGGTAGTCCAACGAGATATTGAAAAAATCGGCAAGCGCTATGAGAGTTAACAATGTAGGTTGTTGACTACCACGTTCGTATCGTTGATAATTCTGCTCTATAGTATTTATAGCCTCGGCTACTTGCTTTTGAGTAAGGTTTCTTTCTTTACGAATCTGTCTCAAGCGGTCTTTAAATGCGTCCATAAAAAAACTCCAAAAAAAATTTAAAAAACTCTTGGCGCATCGTAAACGTTGTGCGAATAACAAAGGGGACGGTGATATTGAACATTAAACTGAAGAAAACAAGAGAAGAAAAAGGCTTGACCCAAGTGCAAGTTGCGGAACAAGCCAAAATATCAGAGGTAAGCTATCAGCGGGTTGAGAGGGGTGTGCAAGACCCTAAAGTCTCAACCGCAAAGCTGATAGCTAAAGCATTGAACAGTCGTGTTGAACAACTATTCTAAATAAGAATAGCACAACTCGGCTAAAATTGCAAGAAAATTTTAGTGAGGTTTAAAAATGAAGATTTCAAGAAAGTTTTATATCGCATTATCGGTAATATCGTTTGTGGCATTGTTCCTTACGGTATCGGGAATCGAGCAAGACACATTATCCATTGGCGAGGGCTTAATTGCGGGAGCATTGTGCATAGCAATAGGCGCATATGCGGGCTTCAAAGGCGGTATGTTCGATGTTTGATAACGGTATTAAGTATTACACAAGCAGATACACAGATAATTACATAGGAGAGTGAGAAAATGTTAAAACCATATGAAGAACTTGTGGCAATAGATGTAAAGCCATATTGCGATTATAGAGAAGCAAAAGACGATAAAGGTAAGACAATAGAAGTACCGTACTTAAATTGGGCGGTGTGCAAGAAGCTCCTGCATGAAAACGGAGCAAACAAGGTGTATTTCGAGCCTTGTATAAACGCTAACGGATCTTCTTTGTTTATGGCAGACAAAGTGTTTACGGACAGCAAAGGGAATACAAACAGTTGTTATGAAGTACGTGTAAAAATCACCATAGATGATTTGACCTTTGAAGCTCAGTTTCCTTTGATGAATGGCAGTAATCCGGTAAAGGATAATTCACTTACACAGCAGAGATTATGGAACGCACAGACAAGAGCTTTCGTCAAGGGCGTTGCTATGATGACAGGACTTGGTTTTAATCTATGGATTGACGAAGAGCATACCAACGCAAAGGAGCAGGAAGAGGACTTATCTGCACATAGTATCTTTGCGATTCAGAAGCGAGTGCAGGAAGAGTATACAAAGCTCATTAAAAAGAGAATGACAACGGGCGAAATTGCCGAAAAGCTTGAAATGACGGAAGACGAGGTTAAATATTTCTTCACTCTATTTGACCAAATAGACAGATTTGAAAAGAAATTGGTTGCCTTATGATTAGCTCCCAAGACAGAAGCGGTTGGTTTGGAGCAAGTGATACAGATTATATTGTTGGGAATTGGGATACCAAGAGCTTTGAAAATTGGTGGCTATCAAAGATTGGTATCAGCAGGACAAACTTTCAAAATCAATATACATTAGCAGGAACGCACAAAGAGCATCAGATATTAAACTTTCTGCAAATACCATTGTTGGAATTTGACAAGCAGATATTAATACCGGAATTGAAACTGCGAGTAAATTTAGATGGTAATACTAACGATTGCATATATGAGTGCAAAACGCATTCAGCCGACAAGCCTTTCAAAGTGCCGATGAAATATAAAAGGCAGGTATGGGTACAGATGTATGCAGCGAAGATCAGACGAGTAAAGATAATAGCCTATGCTCTACAGGAAGAGGATTATGAAAATTTCTTCTTGCCTATAGATAAAAATAGAGTCTCTGAAATTGATGTTTTCTATAATGAAAAGTTTATTGAGGAAGAATATCTCCCTAAATTGAGATATCTTGCAAGTTGTCTTGAAAAGGGAATGTTCCCAACGGTCACAGATTTTTAAGGAGTGAATATTATGTGGGAGCTTAACGGCACAATCGAGGAAGAACAAGAGAGTGTTTGCTTGCTTTATGCAGGAGGGCTGAAATGAAAACGCAGGGTAATATCACCGATATAAGCATAGATTACAGCACCGGGAAGCCGAAGCTGACAATAACGCTTACCGAGAAGCACATTGAATCGGTCGAGGAGCTTAAGAACAAGCTCCTTGACGTAGAACTGAAGGTGCACCGCAAAAGGCGCTCAACAGATGCCAACGCCTACGCCTGGTGTCTTATGGGTGAGATCGCAGAGAAAACGGAAATACCGAAGATAGACATTTACCGTGAGACAATAAAAAACATTGGCGGAAACAGCGTTTTTGTGTGCGTGCTTAACCAAGCGGTAGACACTCTCAGAGCTGAGTGGGAAAAGAAAGGACTCGGATATATCGCAGAAACATTCCCGTCCAAGATAGACGGCTGCACGAACGTTACATTATATTACGGCTCTTCTTCTTACGACACAGAACAGATGCACAGACTCATTCAGCTCCTTGAGGAAGAAGCAAAGCTGCAGGGCATACCGCTTAGACCGAGAGCAGACATTGAAAGAATGATAGAGGAATGGAAATGACGAGAAAAGAATACGACGAAGTACACGGCGGTTATAACAGCCGCACCATCATAGACAATGACACAGAAGAACTTGAAGAGATAAGCCTGGAGCGCAGAAGGCGCATACGCGAATCTATGGCAAGAGATCCTTTGATAAGAAAGGGTGGTTGCGACGAAAGCTGGTACAAGAACAACTAAGCCAATACTCGCAAAGGATATGAACAGATGCATAGTGTGCGGTCATTACGGCGCCGAATGGCATCACGTATTCGAGGGACAAGCTAATAGGCGAAAATCTGACCGTTACGGCTTGATAGTTCCGTTATGCCCTCTACACCATAGGGACGGTAAAGAGGGCGTACACGGGCAAAATTCAGCCTTATACAAAGGCATAAAGAAATATGCACAGATAAAAGCAATGAAGCGCTACGGATGGAGCGCAGAAGAGTTTATTGAAATTTTTGGTAAAAGTTATTTATAGGAGGATACAATGAGCAACTTAAATTTAAACAAAGCGATCATAGGAGGAAGGCTTGTAACTGACCCCGAACTCAAGAAGACCCAAGGCGGAATAAGCGTAACAACGTTTTCAATAGCGATCAACAGAAGAAAAGGGACTGACACGGTAACGGACTTCGTTGATTGCGTGGCGTGGAAAGAGACTGCTGAGTTTATCTGCAAGTACTTCAGAAAAGGTAGCGGGATCTGCGTTATAGGATTCATATCAAAGAGAGGATATGAAAAGAACGGAGAGAAAAGATACACTACAGAGATTATTATCAACGAGGCACTTTTCGTTGATTCCAAGAACGAAAACACGGTCGCAGGAGCACCGGTAGCAGACACCTCATATGCGGACCTTCGCAACGATGAACCAGCTTTCGGAGGACAGATGGAAGAGCTCAGAGAGGATGACGATCTTCCGTTTTAAGGAGTGATTATTATGGCTAACCCGAATTGCATAAGTCTTGACATAAGCATTTTTGAAAAT
This sequence comes from Eubacteriales bacterium, assembly GCA_045531285.1. Lineage (GTDB taxonomy): Bacteria > Bacillota > Clostridia > Oscillospirales > SIG627 > RGIG6353. The sequence continues at coordinate 9,251 of JAZSDT010000067.1, read as the reverse complement.
CCAAAAATTTTACAAATTTTTTCGCAAAAAGAAATAAAAAACAAAGCTTCAGAAATTGTCCTTATTTGGATTAAGATACTGTGCCTTTCGGGAAAGCTCAACAACGCAGGAAAGCTCCAAAAAGGCGACGTAATCTACAACGAGGAAATGATAGCAAAAGAGATAAAATCACCATTAAAATTGACTAAAACCGCACTTTTAATGTTCAAAACGCTTGAAATGATAGATATTGAAAACGGCGTGATTTTCTTCCCCAACTGGGAAAAATACCAGTATGACGAAGCTAAAGCAATGCGAGAAGCGACACGAAAAAGAGTCCAAAAATGCAGAGCAAAAAAGAAGGAGTGTAACGTTACTGTAACGTTACATGTAACACAAGAGAGAACAGAAAAAGAAAACAAAGAAAAAGAAAGCATTCTCTCTCCCCATACCCCTTTCTTATTTAAAGAAAAAGAAATAAAAGAAAAAGAAAAGAGAGAAGCGATATATATAAACGCGCGGGGAAACGCTTACGGCGAATTTCGAAATGTCTTATTGACCGATTCGGAGTATCAAAAGCTCAAAGACGAGTATCAAGACTTCAGCGAGCGCATTGAGAGACTTTCGTGTTACATAGAGTCAAAAGGCGTTATGTATGAAAACCATTATGCCACAATCAAGTTGTGGGCTATGAACGATAACAAAAAGCCAGAGGAGAGCCGTGGTTCGTTTGATACTGACGAGTTCTTTGAAGCAGCACTCAGAAGGAGCTATGAGGTCATAGACGCATAAGCGAGGTGATATGCTTGACAGATTGGAGCAGCGTAAAAGTAACGTGCCCTTATTACATGGGCGAAAGAGACAACTACATCATCTGCGAGGGTCTTATTAACGGCACAAAGATGAATGTCATATTCAATACCCGGGACAAAAAGAAATCTTTTAAGAGAGAAAACTGTGAAGTATTCGACAGAACATGTCCGATACACAGTGCACTGGAGGCTAAGTATGAGAGATACAGACATTAACATTATTTCAAGAATACCCGTAGGATCAGACAAGCGAATCAAATCAAGAGATATATGCTTTGCATTAGGTGTTACCGGATCGCAGGTAAGAGATGCGGTACATAAAGCCAGAGCGGAAGGCATTCCCGTAGGTTCGGACTCTAACGGTTATTTTCTGGCTCTTAATCCTAAAGATCTCGAACACTCTATAAGACACCTTAATAGCCGTATACACGAACTTATAGTAGCTCGTGAGGGACTAAAAAAAGCTATGACAATGTTCATAGGCTATGAAGAGCATGAAAAACTCGATGATTTAAGACTTGAGGTGATGTAAGTGCCAATTAACAGCAAGCAAAAAGGAGCTCGATTCGAAAGAGATCTCTCGCGCATATTCAGAGACTACGGTTACACCGATGCACGAAGAACGGCTCAATATTGTGGTAATACCGGTGAGGCTTCCGACGTTGTAGGCCTTCCCGGGATCCACATAGAAGCTAAGCATCAAGAGACGATGCAGCTCTATAAGTGGATGGCTCAAGCAGTGAGAGATTCAGAAAACACCGACAAACTTCCGTGTGTTTTCCATAAGAAAAACTACTCGGACATTCTCGTAACTATGAGGCTTGAAGATTGGATGAGATTGTTTGCGGAGTACGATTCAGCAAAGTTCATCGAAGAAATAGCGGAGGGAAAATATGAACAAAGGGCAGAAGAAAGCGACGCTGTGTGAGACTTGCGAAAACTCGGTTGGAAGATGTTCCTGGAGCAGTCGTTTCGAGCCTGTCGAAGGATGGGAGGCAATACCCACCAAGGTAGCGGTAGACAAGCGCTATGAGCAGTCGTATTGTGTTCTTTCTTGCCCGGAATACGATAAGAGCTTCCGCCCGGAGCCTTACAGACACTACGTGTTTTCCCGCGGAGATAAGATGTGGCACTTCTACAGTGAGAAATCGGCTTCGGAATTTGTAGGACAGCCTATAGGAAGAATCAACCGAGCGTTCTTAAAAAATTACAAATGCGCAGGATACAGCGTTAATATCATCAACGAATAGGAGACACAGGTAATGAAAACAGAAATACTCAAGATAAAGGGAGATTGGCAAGAAGTCGTTGACGATTGCCGAGCTACTGTAGGAAAAGGATCTCTCGGGAAAGAGCCCAGCGAAAAATTCAAGAAGGAAATACTTATTGCAGAGCATTCCCCGATCCGAGATATTATAGTCAAGTGGCGTTGGAAAAATATGCTTCATTGGGTTACCGTGCACTGGGTACGACACAAGTGGGAAAAGTTTGTGCAGACACAAAGAACCGACCGCACGGGAGTTGACAGAAGCAAGCTTACGCAGGACGAACCGCAGACCTTTACCGGAGAAGCAAACGCTCAGCACCTTATTGATACGTGGAGAAAAAGACTCTGCTATATGGCAAGTCCCGAGACAAGAGAGTATGCGGAGGACTTTAAGAAAGCCCTCTATGATGTGCAGCCTGAGATATCTGATACGTTGGTCCCCAACTGTATATACCGCTGCGGATGCCCCGAAATGGGCGGCTGCGGATGGTACGAGTGTATGACCGATAAGTACCCCGCTCTCAGAAGCACCAACATAAGAGAGCGTTATGAGGCTTACAATGAGGTTTTCGGAGGCAAAAGATGAAGCCGGAAAAAACATGTTATGACTGCGAGAACTGCCTTTACATCGGAGAGGGCGGATATATGTGCGAAGCAAGCAACGATATCGTCATAGACGATTGGATACCGACAGACGATTTTTGCTCTTGCAAGGGAAAGGAGTTTGAGCCGATATGAGAGAGGTTTTGTTTAGAGGACAGACAAGACGGCACGGTGAAAAGGTATGGATGAATGGAGAAAAAGTACCGAGCAATTGGGTATATGGTGGAGTTTGTCAAGGTAAAGGAGCTTTTTCTATCATATACGGAAGCTACGATGAGAATTTGGAAGCACCGACCGAAAAGCACGTTGTTTATACTGACACCCTCGGACAGTACACGGGCTTAACCGATAAGAACGGCAATAAGATTTTCAGTGGGGATGTTGTCAAAATATATTTATATGAGCCTAAGGGACTTGCAAATTATGAAATTGGCTATATCAAGTATGATGATGCCAAAGCAAGATATGTCTTCTGCACAGAAGAAGGAATTTATGGCATTGACAATTCTAATGTGTTTGAAGTAATTGGAAATATCCACGATAACCCCGAATTCTTGAAAGGCGGTGAGCCGATATGAAAAGCAAAATCTGCCCATACAGAAAGCATTGTCTTGATATAGGCACTTGCGAGACTTGCGACTTTGGAAAAGCTATGGAAAGTCTCAAAAATAAGATCAAGAGACTCAAAGAAAAAAACGAAGCGCTACTAATAGAGAACGAAGAACTTAAAGAAAAAATAGAAATCTTAAAGAATCCAAACTTATGAAAGGAAGATAGGAAATGATTAAATATTTTTGTGATATATGCGGTAAAGAAATGCAAAATAAAATGGTTGTGAGCGATAGTGACCCTTTAGATTATCGCTATGGCGAATGCAGAATAGAACTTGATGTTGGTATGAACGGTGTTTATGACGCAGGTTTTACGGATATTTGCCATGAATGTGCAAAGAAAATTCGGGAAATAGAAGTTGAGGACTTTCGCAACGCATTTAAAAGACTTGCTGGAAAAGGCGGTGATCAGATGCGAGATAGATTGACAAAAAGAAAAGGTGGCAATGTCTATTTAAACTCAGATGTATTACCGAGAAGCGATTGCAAAGGAGAATTTGGATTTATGTTTTGCCAAAAAGCAAATGAATGCGAAAATGTCAAAAACCGTAAATGCCCTGTTTTAAAAGTGCTTGACAGACTTGCGGAATATGAGGACAAAGCAGAACAAGCATTGAAAGGCGGTGCGCAGGAATGAACTACAAAGATTATGCAAATATACCTATGCAAGAAAATGATGCAGGAGCAAAAACAGTCGGAGAGTATCTTAAATTATTGCTCTTGACTTTATGGGATGAAGAAGAAGGCTTTTCGGGTAAAAGACCTTTTGGCAATAGCGGTTGGCAATATGAGGTTTATATTGCTTTAATTTCTGCAAAGGTTGTAGATGGAAAACTTGACGAATACGGATATGTTGACGAGATTGATTATCATTCTGCCGATAGTATTGTTAGAGAAATCATTATCGGGGTTTTTGATGCAATGAAAGGCGGTGAGGGGTGATGTCTGAAAGAAATTGTAAAAAGTGTTTTCATTACAAGGCCTGTAAAGAGGTTGCTTCACATAGCGGTTATGGTGATATATATTATACCGAAAGTCAATGTAAGCATTTTATATTTATTGATGATGTTGCAAAAGTGGTAAAGTGTAAGGATTGTGTTCATAAAGGTTCAGCCTTTTGTATGGCAGGTGATTTTCCTCTCACAAAAGAGAACGAAAATTGTTATTGCTCTTATGGTTCACTTACACCAAAAGGAAGATGAGGGGAAATGAAAATAAAAGCCAAAATAAATGTTGATGTTCCAATTGGATTATTTTGTAAATCTTGTTTAAGAAAAGAGCGTGACGAAAAACACCAAATGTTTTGTACTCTTTTTAACAGATTTATTTATATTAGAAAAGGCGATTATCTCAAATGCAGAGAATGCGTGAATATGTTGTATGATGAAATAGACAAGGGAGAGTAAGAAAATGAAAAGAAACTTTGATTTGAAAAGGCGAGAAAGCAAAAACTTACCTCCTGAAAAATTACAAGAAATTCTTTCAAGGATTTATCCCGAAGGAACGGTCAATGAGTTAATGGATAAGTTTTTTGAAACGGATAAACAAGCCCACCCAACCGAGAAAGGCGGTGAAGATGATGCGTGATAGGTTGATTGAGTTAATAAATGCTTTCTATATGATAAATAAAGTGTTATATATCATAACCGAAGAAAGAAAAATCGTTCAGAGAGCTGTTCGCGCATTCAAATACCTTGACGATTTGGGAATTGAATTTGAATGTACCCTTTGGGAGAAAGACCGCAAAGGCTTTTCGCATTTGAAAACAAATATCGTTCATTCGCAAGAAATAGGCAAAACAGTATTCCTCACAAGAGAAGAAGCAGAGCAGAAGCTGAAGGAGGGTAAGGAATGAGAAAACTTGCACAAGAATACCTTGACAGAATAGTTATTTGTCCTGTATGCAAACAGAAACGCAGACAAGGCGAAATGATACATAGCATACAGATGTGCAAACATTGCCATAAAGAGAAAGGCGGTGAGGGGTGATGGATGAATATACAAGATGCGACACTTGTTTGAATAGCCGTGTGATTATTTCCGAAAGCGGCTATCATTCTGTTTGTTGTTTATCACAGAAAAAGGCGGTTGATTGCATTACAAAACAGAAAGATTATTATGCAGAAAACCCAAGCACACGCACACCAAAAGAAAGAGGTGCTGACAAGCCAAAAGTAACCTGCTTGAATTGTAAGCACCTTATGTTTTCCGATATGTACGGAGAATGTAACAAACAATTAAGAATAGTAAATCCAAGCGACACTTGCGAATATGCAGAGCCAAAAGAAAGAGGTGGGGAGAAGTGAAACAAGAAAAGAAGAAACGCAAATATTATAGAAAATGCGGTATTTGTGGCGAAAGGCACGAACAATCCGAAATGATAAGAACGGATAATTCTCCGAATGGTTGGATTTGTTTTGATTGCCATAATGCAGAACATCCCGAATATGATATTGACGAATGGTAAGGCGGTGATTAAGTGGAGAACATAGAGAAGTGCGAGGTGGTTAAATGTCGCAAAAAGTAGAGGTTACCTGCGATAGATGCGGAAAAATGATATCATTATATCAAGATATCAAAAATTCATCTGCCAAAATTCAGTTGTGGGGCGTTGGCGAATACAGGGCAAGTGGCGGTCAAAGAATAGATTTATGTGAGGATTGTTACTGCGAATTTGTAACATTTTTAGAGGGTGGTGCGAATGGCTGATATTTCAAAGTTAGAAGAACAGGCAGAGATTGAAAGGCTGAAGGGATGGGAAAGTTTGCTCAAAGCTGAAAGTCACGCACTTATAAAGGCAGAAGCAATCAAAATTCTTTACGAGTGGGAGGCTCAAGTGATATGGGTATAATAAAAGACAGTGGGGATCGCACAGAATTTTCGACTGGAGCGGCAAGAGATATGCACGAGGGAAAAGGAGATATGGTATCTCTGCCTAACGCAGCCATCCTTCGTTTGAGCAAACATTACGAAAATGGGGCGAAAAAATACGGTCGATGGAATTATACTAAGGGGATACCCTGCTCGTCGTTTTTGGATTCAGCCTTGAGGCACATATTCAAGTATTTGGACGGATGGGATGATGAGGACCATCTATCCGCAGCGGCATTCAATATATTGGGTGCTATGGAAATGGAAGCTCATCACAAGGAGCTGATAGATCTGCCGAATCGAGAAGGGAAAAACTGCTTCGATTACGAGTAGATATATAACGCCTGGAGGTGGCGTATGGATCACAGAATACCAAGAGACGTAACTAACTCTGCGGTTGAATACTGCATTAACGAGTACGTTAGAAACTATGAACACAGAGAGATGCTTAGGGACAAGTGGTTCCGGGGAATGACTATGGATCAGATCTCCGACAAATATCATCTCTCTGACACCCGGACAAAAGAAATATTATATGGGTGCGGAGATGATGTTATTACAAGAGCGTTGAAAATGTAACTGAATAGAGACTTATAAGGGACTAATTACCGAATGGTGGTTAGTCCCCTTTTTTTGTAAACTGAGCGCAGGAGGAGATGGTATGAACATAACTGAATATATTCGATTCCATGAGGAACTCAATGCTATGCCCTTTCCAATGGTGTACAGAGCTATAGAGATCCTTATGAGCGAAGGACTTATTACCGATAGTCAAGAGCGTACGGCTTGATTATATATTTTTAAAAAAACGAAAGGAGATAAGTATGGAATACGAAAACAAATATGCAAGCAAAGGTGTAGCGGGTACGGCGCTCGGCCTTGGCGCAGGCGCTCTCGGAGTAGAGCTTCTCAGAGGAGGTCTCGGAGGCTTACTCGGCGGCTGGAGCAACGGCGGATGCGGCGAAGGCGCTTATATCAACAGATACGAGGCAGCGCAGAATGCTCGTATAGCAGAGCTGGAGTCAGAGGTAAAGCTTAGAGATGCCAACACTTACACTCAGACTCAGCTTAATGACTTCCGTAACTACGTTGACGGCAAGTTCGATGCGATCAATGCACATATCTGCCAGCAGAATGTGTATAACGCAACTAACACAGCAACGCTCAACTGCATGAGCGGACAGATTGCTCAGCTTATGAGCTTGACTAAACTTGTAGTACCTAACGGAAGCATCTGCCCAGGTTGGGGTGATGTGACCGTAAGTGTTACACCCGCTACGGGAGCCTAAAAAATAATGGGGGGCGGCAAAAAACCCGCCCTCTCTCTTTAAAGGAGGAATATAATGGAATTCGAAAAAGTAATCAAAGGATTAATGACATACATTGAGAGAGAAATGGTTCCCGGAATGAACGAATGGCAGACTATTGCTGCGGGAGTGGCAATGAACAGAGTCGCACGGCGATCCGAACACCTTAAGCAATGGATGCACGAAACGCCAATTCTTAAAGTGATGGGTATAATAACCGACGAGGGCGTTGATATAAACGGACTTGCCGAAGATCTTAAAGCACAGATTGAACGCAAAGGTAAGCTTACTCTTGAGATACCTATGATGGGCAAATACACGTTCTATGCGGCGGATATAGACAAGATCCGTAATACAATAATGGAGGCATAATATGACAATAATTAAGCTTATAGCGGAACACATAGAAGAAGAGACAGAAGATGCTAAGAACTATGCGAAAATGTCGGTAGAATACAAGACCATATATCCGGAACTCGCATCAGTATTCGATAAGCTTTCACACGACGAAGTTCGCCACGCTAATATGCTACATGAGCAAGTGGTAGTCTTTATTAATAAGCACAGAGAGGCCAACGGTGAGCCTCCTCCAATAATGATGGCTCTATATGAACATCTGCACAAGAAAGATATTGAGCGTATGGAGGAAGCAAAGAGATACCAAGAATTATACAAAGATTGAGCACCGCATATTTACGAAAAGGCAATAATGTGATATACTATAAACGGTGTGAACGGATTGTTGTTTTCATTATTGGTGCCTTTCTATAAGAAAAAGGGGAGTCGTTAAGACTCCTCTTTCTTCATATCCTCATCTTATAGCTTTAATATTGCCTTTATATATTGTTCTTGGCATTGTGTGCCTCTCTTTCCGTGGCGGTATTGCGCCGCCACTTCGGATTTTTTTGGTTTATGCATTGTATGTTTCAACTGGGAATGGCTCATAGTCCTTCATTTCATATAGAGGATATTTGCTCACCAACCTATTATTTGAAATAGCGTTCTTGCGAATTGCTTTTTCACAAGCAGCTTCTGCGGTGTTCGATTTGTACTTTCTTGTACAAGCTGCCTTGCAAGCAGGCAGCGTGTATGCATCTTCGCTCCAAATAGTGTCTGTGTGTTCTCTGACATATCCGTTCTTATCGAGATAGAATACCTTGCCTTTGTGGATTCCTTCAGTGTATGTTACTTTGATTATATACTTTGTCATTTTCGTGATCTCCTCTTTCTTTCTTGGGGTGTTCCTTATTAAAAATAACCAATAACGGAAACCTTTTCGACCTTAATCATTCTGCCGTCTTTGTATCCGTGCTTTTTGCCGAGTTTTTTCTTTGCACTTGTGATGTCTTTTGCATCAACCAACTTTCCAAAATGCTTTTGTCCTTTGACGGTGTAATCAATTGCATATGCCTTCATTTTGTTCTCCTTGTTATTGGGTTGTTCCCTTTACTGCAATCATTATATCACACATTACGCAATGTGTCAAGATGGTAAACTCAACAAACATTACGCAATGATTTTGTTAATTTTGCACATTGCATAATGTTATTAAAAGCGGTATAATATAGTTGGAGGTGAAAAAATGAAAGAAAGCAAGTTTGACAAAGTGAAATATAACAACGAATTTAACGCTAAAGCATATGACCGCATTAACCTTGTTGTACCAAAGGGTGCGAAGGAGCGAATAAAAGAAGCAGCAGACAAGAACGGAGAGAGTGTAAACAGCTTAATTAATAGAGTTGTATTTGAAGAAGTTGAGCGAATAGAAGCAGAAAATTAATAAAGAGGAGTCTTAACGACT
>JAZSDT010000125.1:0-13804 GCA_045531285.1 Eubacteriales bacterium | reverse complement strand
AAGCCGATATGGATTTATTTCCATATCGGCTTTTTTTATCTGCTAGGAAATTGCATTAAATCAACCTCGCCGTTTTACATTGTAGGGTTATACCCAATGGTTACGATAGGCGAGAATTGCGAGCGGCTGCTAGCCGCTTTTTTTGTATACTAGGAAATTGCATTAAATCAACCTCGCCGTTTTACATTGTAGGGTTATACTCAATGGTTACGATAGGCGAGAATTGCCAGCGGCTGCTAGCCGCGTTTTTGTATTTTGGAAAATTGTATTAAACTAGGTCAGCGTTGCTGGACGCTTTTTAACCCAAGTTGTAAGTGATAAAATCTTCGGGAATCTCAACGTTGGGAGCAATCCAAGTTTCAGGATTAGCGATTACGTTGCCGCTGAGACCGATGCCTACACGAGCTCTTGTAGGAGCTTCTGTAAGAGCTTCAGCACTGTAAGTATACTTGAAGCTTCCTGCAGGAACTGTAAGTGAGCCGGAGTAAGTAACTTCCTTTATATGAGCCTCGTCGGAAACGTACTTACCTGTTTCTTCGTTGTATGTGTACTCGTAGTAGGTCTGGTATGCCTTGCCCGTTTCAGGATAGTACTCTACAAATTCACCACTGTGAAGCTCTGTGTTGAAGGTGAGTGTAGTATTACCAACTGTTACGGAAGGATTCTTAACAGGGGCATCAACTGTTGTACATGCTCTGATATCGTCGATCTTGACACCTGTACAGCTTCCGCAAAGCTTGATAGTGAAGCTGTTTACTGCAGCCATATTGGGAACCGCACGGAAGGTCTCGTAGCTGAGCTGTGATGCGTGTGACGTACCCGAGAACGTATAAGGTCCGTAATCTGCGTTGTCGGCATCTGCGAGAATGAATTCTCTCCATCCTGTGAAGTTAAGAGGAATAACGTAGTCGTTACGTCCTGTTTCTGCAGTTACAACTGCACCGAGCTGAATGAGAATCGCGTCTGTTTCTGAGCCGTTACCCTGAACTCTTACCTTGAGTGTTATCTTGTCTGAAATATTTGTTGCGTTGATTGTATGCTTCTTTGCAAGCGTTGATATTTCAGCAGTTTCATCAAGAGGAAGTACAACTACCTCGTTTTCGCCCAAAGTGGAGTATCTCTGCTCGATTCTCACGTAAGGAGTCTGCTCAGCAAATGGGTTGGTATCTGTTTCGGAAACGTATTCGTACTCCGCAGTATCAGTGGTCTTGTTGAAGCAATACTTCATTTCCTTGAATGCCCATGTGCCGTCATCCTGACGGAATACCTTATACTCGTATTTGCCTTCCTTCAGCTGTTCCTTAACCTCAGGAGCGAAGTAGTTGTTTATACGAAGCATTGAGTATACTGTGTAGTAAGCAAAGTTATCCTCCGATCTACGCTGACTCATCGTTGTAGGAGTGAAGGAGTCATTAACAGTAGAAATGTCCCAAGCAATAGCGAGAGAACCTGTATGGTCAAGGTCATCTCTGAACATAGTCTTTGTAAGAGTGTTCTTAAACTGTGTTGTTACGTCGGGGTTGAAGTGGAACCAACCGAAGGTTGAAGTGTAGAAGTTATTGTGGTAACTCATATTAACGCTGCGGTGGTTAGTCTTGTGCTGTTTGTAAGCACGTCTAGCGGAGTCTGTAGCACCGCCACGTCCTCTGGCTGCCCAAAGGTATGTAGGAGCACCTGATGAGTATTCCATGATTGGCTTCTTGATACACTGAGAAACAATTCTTCTTGCAAACTCAGCATAGTAATAATATCTTTGCTCAGAAGGACAGAAAGCATCTCTTGCGAATGATTCAAAACCGTCGAGGTAGATCATATCGAAGTCGCCTTCGTTGTATGCCTTAGCTGTAAGGTCTGCAACGTGCCAGAACAGGTCAGAACCGGGAATGGGCTGGAACATGCCGTAGTGTCCAAGGAACTGACGGATTTCAGCACCGTCTGCGTGAGCCGCAGGCTTAGTACCGAGCTGACCTCTCTTTACGTTAAGGAAGCCGGATGACGTACCCTGCTGTACAAGAATGATTTCTTCGTCTATAAGAATGTATCTGGTATAAGGACCGTTCCAAGGAGCAGCTGAGTCGCCTATCTTGAACTGCGAGGCATCCTCGTTTGTCTTGATATTTGTACGGCCTTTAGTGAGCTTTCCGCGGAGAGTGTAGATAGTATCAGCGTAGCATATCTGCTTCTGATAGGTGGGATTTGTAAGGATGCTCTTGGCACTTGTAGGAACAAGTGAGGAATATGTGTGGAGACCGAGCTGTACGCCGTTAGCGTGAGCCTTGTCTGCGATTCTCTCCTTGAACATTGCTGCAGTACCAAATACGTCTTCTTCCTTTTCTTCTGCTGAGAGGGCACATTTGAAGTTGAATTCAGCCTGAATGAATGTTGCACCGCCCTGATGAATATCTATTTGGCCGACTGCGTACTTTGCCGCAAGAGCAGAAACTTCCTCAACGTTGTCAAGCGTAATACCTGAGGACATGATAACGTAATCCTTGAAGAGATCGTGGTTATCAAGGGCATAAGGACCGCCTGCTGTTGATGTAAGGCCAATTGCGGGATCGATTGCGTTGGTAATGTCCTTGAGATAATTGCGGATGTTTTCGTACGTACCAAAAGCAATACCCATCTTTGCACCCATGGTTTGAGGTGTAAAGGTGTATGTGCGACCAATTGTTGCCTTTGCAGAACCATTTGCCGAATTAGCACTGTTAGTATTGGTATTCATCGGCATCGATACAAGTCTGTATGAATTTGGTTCGGTGTTGTATTCTTCCTTTGTTGAAAGAACACCTATTGCCGCACCCTTGAGTGAAGAGGGAAGGTTGTTATCAAGAGTTACAGTGAAGAACGTGTCGTATACGTCTACGATAAAGTAAGCCTTGTAACCGCCCTTGAAGGTCATAAGAATTCTTCCGTCTTCCAGGAGGTCTGCCTCTGAGGGAGCAATGTTAGCGCCGTTTGAAGAAATAAGGTATGCGAAGCAAGGAGTAGAAGAAGTTCCTACTACGTTTTCGCCAGTTGCAAGGTTGATAAGCTCAGTAACCTTACCGCCCTTCTTGTTAATAACTACCTTAACGTGTTTGGTTTCAAATTCAATGGCAGTCTTTGTTTCTTTAACAGCATCCTTATTGATGTTATCAAAGTATGCGCCTCTTACGTTGCTGTTAGAAGCCATAAGTATCTGGTACTCAGCCCAGTGACCCGATATGTCACCAAATACTCTGTCGAGATTTGCTTTATTTATTGTTTTCTCGTTGGAAAGAAGACCAAGCATACGGTTGATAACCGTAACAACCTCGGCTCTTGTAATGGTTTTATCGGGACCGAATGTGCCGTCGCCATATCCGTTAACAAGTCCGGAAGCAGCCGCCGCCATAATTGCTGTGTAGTACTTGTTTGATTCATCCACGTCCTTGAAGGTAACGTTTTTACCCTCTGAAAGAATGCAAGAGAGGTAAGCAAGCTCTACAAATTCCGCTCTGGTTATATTTGTGTTAGGATTGTATTTGTCGCCTTTGATTGTGTAGAAGTATCCTGTCTGGTCAAGATAAGCGATCGCATTGTAGAACCAGTCGCCCTCCTTGACGTCGCTGAATCTTGTTGTGTATCCGTCGGGAATAGCTTCTGTGCCGAGAAGAAGTCTTGCAAATATTGTACAAGCCTCAGCTTTAGTCATATTGCTGCCGGGCTTAAACACGTTACCTGCATAGCCGTTGATATATGCAGTGTTTGCGCCGTTGTACTGATAGGGTATCTTGGGAAGCACTGTAACAGGTTCGGGCTCGGGAAGTGTAGCAATATTGTCGAGAGTGATCGTAACAGCAGAATCCTTAACGTACGTCATTCCGTTAACGTCTGCATATCTGAGATCGATCGTCTTGTTATCGGCGCTGATCTTCATAAGAACAGGGAAAGCCTTGCTTTCTGTTCCCCAGCCGCCGTCGGAAAGACTTGCAACTACAGTAAGAACATCATATCCGTTCTGGTTCTTATAAACGTTTGTTACAATGTCCTTACCTGTTGTAGCGTTTGAGGTTACAACGCAGAGGAGATTGTCGTGAAGGGAGAAAGCATCGTTCCAAAGCTGGTCACCCTCGTGAGGCTGGTCGATATTAAGAATGTTTGATTTGACTGTTGTGTTATACTGACCGTATATCTTCAGCCACTCACTCTGAGACAGAGTCCAAGAGTGCTGAGTATACATTGAACCGTCTTTTGTGAGAAGCGAGTGAGTATATACGATAGCACGCTTGTCGGGGTTTGCCTGCATAGTGCCGTTAAACCACGCGATAACGTCCTTGCCGGGATATGCTTCCAGCTGGAAGATCATATATTTTTCGCCGTTTTCTTCAATAACGGTTAAGGTATTATTGATATCAAAGTCTGTGAATTCAACAACTTCGCAGCCTTCTGTGAAATCTGTTGCTTCAAACTGAGATTCCATAAGGTTATCTCTCCACATACCGTCGGCATAGTATTCCTTGAGAGAGAACGTAACGCCGTAAGGTACACCGCAATCTGTAAGGATGGCACCCATATCCTTGATATTTGTGAATTCCTTTATCCACGCAGTATCGTTAAGGTTTGCATCCTTGAGCTCGGGGTCGGTCTTTTTGTTGGGTACAGCCCATCCCCAATAGGTGTATCTTGTACCGTTTGAAAATCCTCCAACGAAGCTTGTGTACTTAATGTTGAAGTCTTCAGCATTTAGACCAACCCAATAACAAGCGTCTTCTAACGGTGCAATGTTCTTACCTTCCACGGTAAAGTCCTTTACTGTATGGAAGCTTGCAAGAACGAACTCGCCTTCTTTTACGTAGTCGTTTTCAAATTTTACGGACTCGGCAGACACCGCAAAAGATGAAAGAACTAACACAAGAAGGACTAAAACTAAGCTTAGTTTTTTCATTGTTTTTCTCCTTTTTATAATATATTGTCACATGGTAATTGTACTAAATAATCCTGTTTATAGCAATGGACAAATCGCCTACTTTATGGACAAATTAACGATTAAATTTTTTTAGTTAGTAATCTTGTACAAAAAGCACCCTGCTGATTTGTTGCAGAGTGCTTTTTGCTACTAAAAAAGGTATTATTTTGTTTGATTCTTATGGACAAATCGTGTTCAATTAATTGCTACAAAAGTTCAATTATTTGCTATCTCCTTGCCGTGACAGCCTATAACTACTTGGGCTCTGACAGGAGCATCGGTAAGTGCCTCGGCAGAATAAGTATATTCAAAGTTACCTGCGGGAACGGTAACAGAGCCTTTGAAGGATATTTCCTTTGTTTTTCCGTCGTTGTAGTTGAGAATAGCTGTGTTTGTATCGGGATCGTATTCAATATACTGACCGCCTTCAATTTGAGTATTGAAGGTGATGGTACTGTCACCGATTGTTACACACGGATTTTTTACAGGTGCCGCTGTATGTCTGTATGCCACAATATCGTCCATCATAACTCCGTTACACTCGCCTGACAGCGTAATGTCAATACCATTGATTTTTGCGTAATCGGGAACTTCTCTGAACATATCCCAGCTTACAGCATTTACATTTCTGCCGGAGAAGGTATATCCGTAATCACCGCAATCCGAATCAAGAAGAATTATTTCCTTCCAACCTTCAAAGTTGAGAGGGATAACGTAATCGGTATACTCATATTCTCCCGGACCTGTGTAGGTAAGTGTTATCATAATTGCATCGGTAGTGGAGTTGTTTCCGTGTACTTTAACCTTTATAGCCTTGTAATTTGTAAGATTTGGAAGCTCCAGATCTGTGCGTTTACCAACGAAGTTTGTAATGGGCTTTGTTTCATCTAATTCAAGTAAAACCTTTTCTTGTTTAAACTCAGTTGAGTAACGTGATTCAATTCTGATAAACGGAATCTGCTCTCCAAAAGGATTGTTGCCTTTGCCTTTGTTAAGGTCACTGTCTGCAGCGTTGTATATTTTGCCCTTGGAATAGTACATTTCTCTGAATGCCCATTCTCCGCTTTCTTTTTTAACAAGCTTGTACTCGTACTGACCTTCTCTTATCTGCTTTCTTATTTCGTCAGTGAAGTATCCGTCGAGTCTGAGCTTATTGTAAACGTTGTAGTATGAAATGTTGTGCTCCATCACCTTGTTGGTGTTAACGGATCCAAAGCTATTGTAAACGGTTGATATGTTCCATGCTATTGCAAGAGAGCCCATGTGGTCAATATCATCGTGGAAAAGAGTTTTTGCAATTGTATTCTTTTCCGGATAGCTCTGGTCGGGAGCATAGTTGAACCAACCGAACGTTGTAGGATACATTCTTTCCATCCATGATTTATTGGACTCCAGATGATTCTGGTTGAACTGTTTATAAGCTCTTGTTGCCGTATCCCATGCAATCAAACGGCTTCTTCCTGCCCAGAGAGCAGGGTAGTGGGTTGAAAGCTCAACAATGGGAGGCTTTTCGCAGTTTGCAAGTACCGTTCTTACAAACTCAGCTCCGTAATACCACTCGCTGTTGGTGTGTTTGCTGATACCGTCGTGGGCATCAAAGTATATCATATCAAATCCGCCCTTGTTATACGTTTCAGCTACCCATTCTGCTACGTTGTAGAAAAGCTCTGAACCTACTACGGGTGCAAACATTCCGTAGTATTGTACCAGATGTCTGATCTTTGCTCCTGCCTTGTGCTCCTGTGCTTTTGTTCCGCACTGACCGCGTACAACTCTGGACAAGCCTGTTTCGTCTACTGCCTCTACCAGCATAATTTCTTGGTCTATAAGTACGTATTTAGAGTTTTTGTAAGTAAACGAGGTTTTAAGGTCAAAGCTTGTACAGTCCTCTACGGTCTTTACTTTAGGCTTAATTCTTGACAGATCCTCTTTGAGAGTAAGTACTTCGCTGTATTCAAGCTGTTGTTGATACTCGGGGACAGAAAGAACGTTTGTTGCCGAAGGAGAGACGTAGAAGGAATAAATGTGAAGCCCCAATTCAAGTCCTGCTTCGTGGTATTTGTCTGCTACGAGTGTCTTGAATTCACTTGGCGTTTTTGAAGGAATATTGGGGAATCTGAAGCCTTCGCCTTCAATGTAATCACCTTGTATAAACGAAGAACCGCCCTGGTGGATGTCTATTTGTTTAAGGTTGTATTTTAGTGCTGTTTGAATCTCGCTTTCCACAGTCGAAGGAGATACGTTGCTTATGATGCAGTAGTCACCGTAGTTTGAGTCATAGCTGGAAGCATATGCACCGCCCGCTTTATTTGTTATTCCAACGGATGGGTCTATTTCATCTGCAAGCTTTTGCATAGCAGCGACAAAATCACTGTATTCACATGCAACAATTCCGTATTTTGCACCTATCGTATCAACTATGCCCTTTGTAACTGAGGCGCCTGTAGCCTTTGCGTAACCGCCGCCGTAATACTCTGTGTACGTGTTTGTATTCATCAACGTTCCGCTGAGTCTGATCGAGTTGGGTTCTTCACTGAATTCTTTTGCTGTATCAAAGACACAGAAGGTCAGACAGGTTTCGGGGATGGGAAGCTCTGTATCCAATTCAAAGGTAAAGAAAGTGTCATGAACCTCTATTATCATATACACTATCTCTCCACCTTCAAAGGTAAATTTGAATCTGTCTCCGTCTCTTTCCATTGTTTCGGGATAAGTGGATCTTGTTGCAGGGGAGTCAAGCTCAATGAGAGAGCCGTTGGTATAGAGAATATTCTCACCGGTCTTCTTGTTTACGATGCCTGTTACAAGCGCCTCTTCTTTCTCAACAGTCATTATATTGAGCTCGTTTTCAAAAATAAATTCTGTTTCGGTTTCTGTAATTCCCTCAACTAGAATCTCCTTGTGATAGGGCGCTTCAACGTTTTTGTTTGTGGCTGCAAGAATATCATATTCTTCGGGAATGCCTGCAATATCGGTAAAGGTGTTGGAAAGGAGCTCGACGTCAACAGTTTTTTCATTGGCGCTGAGTCCGACCACCTTGTTTATTACCGTTACAAATTCCGCTCTGGTTATCTTTTTGTCTGGGTTAAAATTGTTATTATTGTCAAGGCTCATAAACTTTGACGCTATAACGGGAGTGTATTCGTAATATACCTCATCATCTTCGCTGACGTCTGCAACAGAGCCTGCAAAGGAATCAAGAAGGTTAGATGTTCTGTAGAGTATTCTTGCAAGCTCACCTCTTGTCATAACTGTATTTGCTGAAAATTTATCTTCAACAATATAGTCAAGATGTCCCTGGGAATCCAAGAAGTTTACAGCATCATAAAGTGGATCGCTTTCCGCAAGGTCGGTAAAACGGTTTTCTTCACGTCTTTGCTCGGGATGGATTCCGATAAGCTGCGCAACTATACTAAGGACCTCACCTCGCGTCATAGTTGCATTGGGCTCAAACTTCTCACTGTCAAAGGGCATATACGCCATATTTGCACCGTTGGGCTGCATTCCGATAACAGTCGGTATATCCTTATTTACGGGAGGCTTAAGCTCTGAGAGTGCTTCAAGCTTTATTTTCGTAACGTCGGAAACGCATTCGCCATTTTTATTAACGCAACCAACAGTTACTGTTTTATTATCGTTTGAGAGACCGATAAGAAGCGCATTATTTGCAGTTTTTCCTGCAATAATGGCAACGTCACAGCCTCCGACAGTTTTTTCCACTCTTGTAGCTATGTCATTTGTTACGTCTGCATTTGAGGTCACAACAAGTATAAGGTTGTCGTGCTGTGAAAGTGCATAGTTCCAAAGGGTAGTACCGTCACAGGGCTTGTCCGTCCACAGGATATTGAAATGTCTGAGCTTTGTATTTCCTCTGTTTTCAGCTTTGTAGGGGTATCCGTCAGCCCAATCCCACATCTGCCAGAACTCTCCGTTTTCATCTATGAGAGATTCGGTAAATACGATAGCACGGTAGTCGCACTTCGCCTTCATCGTCTGATTGAACCAATCCAGCACCGGAGTTGTTGGCATACTTTCAAGCTGGAATACAATGTATTTCTGCTCATTTACTGTGTAAGCGGTATAGTAGTTTTGCTCATCGAAGGCAAAGTGCTCTTCTACCTTTTCGTTGTATGCATCCTCATCAAAAACATCCGGGTACGTAGAATCTCTGTAACCGCCGTAACCGAAATTATCCTCTGCGGCATACGTCACACCGTATGGAACGTCGGAAGAATCCAGTACGTCAAAAACGTCTTTCAAAGCTTCTGCGTGTGCCATAAAGGTCTCGTCTTCTTTATTTATCTTTATCAGATTTTTGGTATCTAATTTATTTTTTACGTAGTCAGAATATGTATCCTCGGGCTTTGCCGAGAAGCCGCCAAGAAAGCTGACGTACGAAATATTTTGCGTTTTTGCATTGTCAACTATCCACTGCACAGTTGTCTTAACTTCATCGGTTTTACCATTTGCAATACCGTCAGGGGCGTTTATGCTGGCAAAAACCAGTGCAGAATCCTTTGAGATGTCTTCTACTTTAGCTGAACAAGCTGTGAGAACCAAGGCTGATAAAACAGCTATCGCAACAACCAGCAAAAGACTGTTAGTTTTTCTTTGTTTCATTGTTATTTTCCTTTCTGTGTTTGTTAGTATAATTTTACACAAAAAACATTTTTTTGTCAACCGCTTTTGTGTATTATGATGTATCGAAGTTACAAACGCAAAAAGCGGCTAGTAGCCGCTGGCACTGCTCGCCTATCGCAACCTTTGAGTATATCCCGACAATGCAAAACGGCGAGGTTGATTTAATGTAATTTCCAAGTATACAAAAACGGTAGACACGTTTTAGTGTCTACCGTTTGTACAACGTCAGTGACGTTGATTTTAAAATAGATTAGCTCAGAGTGATATACTGGATATCCTCGGGAAGCTCGGGAAGTGTTGCTGTCCACGTATCTTCGTTTTCGATAAGCTCGGGACTTTGCAGACCGATAACAACCTTTGCTCTAAGAGGACCGCCGACTAATCCTAAGGTTGCGTCTAAGCCTGTCTTCTTTGCAGCATTATAGGTGTAAGTGAAATCGCCTTCGGGAACAGTTACAGAGCCTGTAAAGCTGATTTCTGTAACGGTTGCAGTGTTTCCGTTGTTTGTAGGAGCTGAGCTGCTGTAATTGTAAGAATGATGATATGCCTTGTTGAGATCGGGA
Organism: Eubacteriales bacterium; assembly: GCA_045531285.1. Lineage (GTDB taxonomy): Bacteria > Bacillota > Clostridia > Oscillospirales > SIG627 > RGIG6353. The sequence goes on along the minus strand of JAZSDT010000125.1, from coordinate 3,670 downwards.
AGATATTCTATGTACTCACCGCTTCTCAAAGTAGCTGAGAAGGTTATTGTGCTTCCGTTGATAGTAACTGAAGGATTAACGGCAGGGGAGTTTGTAATAGTGTATGCTTTAAGGTCATCAATCTTAACTCCTGCACAGTCACCTGCAATGTTTACTGTAACACTGTTGGCGGTTGTGAAGTCGTATCCGTTACGGAAGGTTGAGTATTCGACACTTGTAATAGTGTCGCCGGCAAAATCATATCCGTCATAATCTGCATTATCGGCGTCAATGAGTATGAATTCTCTCCAGCCTGTGTGTGCTGTGGGAAGGAAGAAGTCCAGACGTCCTGTTTCACTTATAGATGCCGAACGGAGAGTAAGAAGTATACCGTCTGTAGCATCACCGTTTCCGTATACCTTTATCTTGAACGCACGGGTGTTTGTGAGATTGGTTGTATTGAATGAATGCTTACCTGTAATCGTACTTACTTCTGCTGCTTCGTCGAACGCCAATACAGACACTTCGTTCTTGCTAAGGGTTGAGAATCTTTGTTCAACTCTTACGTAAGGTGTCTGAGCGTTATATGGGTTCGTGCCCTTTCCTGTTGCATAGGTTGTGTCCTCAAGATCGAATACCTTATTCTTGAAATAAGTCATCTCTCTGAAGGCCCAGCTTCCGTCGCTCTGCTCCTGAAGTCTGTATTCCTTGCCGTTCAGAATGCCTTCCTGAAGTGTTTCTTTAACGCTGTCGGAGAAGTAACCTGCCTTACGAAGTCTGGAGTACAGGCTGTAATACATTGTGTTATCTGATATTGTTTTATAGTTCTTGTAAGTCGAAACCGTAAATGAGTTTGCAACCGTTGACATATCGAATGCTATACCGATTGAACCCATAAAGTCAAGGTCATCAAGGAACATCGTCTTTGAATACGTATTCTTATAAGAAGCTGACATATCGGGTGAATAATGGAACCAACCGAGTGTTGCTGTAAGATATGAGTTGAGATAACCTCTGTTTGAAGTCAAGTGGTTATAGTTGTATTTCTTTGTTTCGCGAGTTGCGTGGTCTACTGCACCGCCTCTTGCACGCGCGTTCCAGAAGGAAACTGAGAATGCTGATCCTTCGATGATGGGATCTCTGTCAATCTTGGAAAGAAGTCTCTGAAGGAATGATGCGTAGTAATACCACTGCTGATCTCCGGGGCAGAAAATGTCTCTTGCAAAGGATTCATAGCCGTCAAGATAAATCATTTCAAAGCCACCGTCGTTGTAAGCCTGTGCTGTAAGGTCAGCGATGTGATAAAACAGCTCAGAACCGGGGGTAGACTGGAACATTCCGTATTGACCGAGATAGTGAATTATCTTCGCACCTGCACTGTGTGCAACGGCAGTAGTACCGCATTTTCCTCTTGAAACCGTTGTGAGTCCTGTTGTATCGGATGCGGTAACAAGCACAATTTCTTCGTCGATAAGGAAGTAACCTGTGTTAGGACCTGACCAGGGAAGAGAAGACGTGCCACCGCCTGCCTGTTCACCTACAAGCTTGATGCCTGAGGGGTCTTCAACAGTGGGGAATACGGTTGCATTAGCTGCAACGTCGGATGCAAGTGTAAGATTTTCGCTGTCAAGATGCATTATCTGTTTTTGCCATTTTGGATTTGTGAGAATGGTTGTTGCAGCGGAAGAAATAAGAGATGTGTACGTATGCAAGCCTAACTGCACACCTTCTGCTGTTACAAGGTCGCCTACTCTTTCCTTGAACTGTGCTGCAGTTGTAAAGGTTTCGCCGGATACAGCTGCGCACTTGAAGTTGAAGTCACCCTGAATGAATGAGCTGCCGCCCTGGTGTAAGTCAAGCTGGTCAATACTGTATTTCTTGAGTGTTTGTGCTGTTTCTGTTGCTGTTGAAGCGGTCAGATTTGAAGACTGAATTACGTAATCTCCAAAGGTGTCAGTGTTGTCATAGGTATAAGCACTACCCTTAGTTGAAGAAATACCTACGCTTCTATCAATTGCATCAAGAATGTCCTTGAGGTATTCTCTGTGCTCGCCTGTTTTGTTTCCGCCGAACTTCGAGAAGGTGATACCCAGCTTTGCGCCCATTGTTCCCAAGGCTCTCATTGCATATCCTGTTGTTTTCTTAGCCGCACCGCCGGGTCTGTTGACCATGTTGGTGTTCATATGCATTGAAACAGCGGATATTCTATATGAGTCAGGGGCTGTCTCAAACTCGGTATTTACGGCAAGGTTACCGAAGTGTATTGTCTTAACTCCCAAAGGAAGTGTTGAGTCAAGCTCAACTGTAAAGTAGTTATCCTTTACGTCGATAACAAAATACGCTTCAACACCGTTAGTAAACATAAACTTAAGTCTGCCGTCAACAACTGCTACGGATTTGGGTGTAAAGTTGAATCCGGTATCGACTGTAATGTATGCAAACCAAGGAGTAGTTGTTGCTCCAAGAATTTCGGAATTATCATACTTGTTGATAAGGCTTGTTACTTTACCGTTTGATTTATCTATGGTTACCTTAAGCTGATTGGTTTCAAATTGAACTGTGCTCGAGGTTTCCAAAAGAGCGGAAGCATCAGCGTTGAGCTGTCTTGTGCTCTTTACGTTGTCGTTTGAAGCCATGAGAATCTGATTCTCTGCCCAGTGACCGTTAATATCGTTAAATGTGTTGGAAAGTGTAGTCTTATTTACGGTTGTATCATCAACGGCAAGGTTTATCGTTCTGTTGATGATGGTTACGGCTTCTGCTCTGGTTACAGACGCTTCGGGTCTGAACGTTTCATCACCGTAGCCATTTAAAATGCCTCCGTCAGCGAGTGAAAGAATTGCTGTGGCGTACAAGGTTTCTTCTGTAACGTCAGAGAAGCTTGATGCACCGGTTGACTCAAGAGTAACTAAGCCATAAATAATCTGTGCGAGCTCGCCTCTGGTGATTGGCTTATCAGCGTTAAGCTTTGTTCCTGTTACGTAGTTGAAAACCCCAAGATTTTCAAGGTAATTGACAGCATTATAATACCAATCGTTTACAGAATAGTCGGAAAACTTTGTGGAAGATCCAACGGGGATATTATCACTTCCTACAAGAAGTCTTGCAAGAATTGTTGAAATCTCAGCCTTGGTAATATCACCGTCGGGCTTAAATGTTTTGTCGCCGTAGCCCTTTATGTACGAAGAGTTTACGCCGTTGTACTGGAAGGGGAGTATGATAGCTCCTGCCTTATTTTTTGTTGTGTATACGTTAGGGTTGTACTCAATATAGAAGCAGGAATTTATCCAAATATTGTTGTAATTCTTAGCTGACGTAATTGTGAGTCCGTTTCTGGGGATGTCACCGTACGGATATATTTCAAGACCGATTACCCATCCCTTTGCATTGGGGAAGTCAACCGACATAGCAAGTGAGTGTGAGTTTGTAGTTGAGTGGGCAACATTCAGCTTAGTTGTATGTGCTGTAACGGCACCTGTCTCATCCATTGTGTAAAGCTTATAAATTGTTTTAAGGTTAGGGTCAGTGGCAGTATTGCTGTATGAAACTGTGAAGGCAGTCTGTCTGACACCAACGTTAAATCCGAGAGTGTACAGCTCCTCAACGGGAATGATCTCCTTGGGAGCATAAGCATATTTGTAGAATACGCCTTGGAATTTACTGCGGATGTTAGTTTGAGTTACGGTTCCTT
>JAZSDT010000163.1:0-6824 GCA_045531285.1 Eubacteriales bacterium | reverse complement strand
TATCATTATACCGCAATCAAATTCTTCCTGACGTGTGACGAAAGAAACGCTTGGAGTTGTAGTAACGTGTAGCATATACGCATCTGCACCTGACGCAGTGATACCTGCAACAATTGAATATTCAAGCATATAGCTCGACCGTCTAGTGTCTTTTCCAACAACAATTCTGGCTCGTCCTGAATTCTTTTTTCGTGAAAAATACCAACCAAGAAACCTGCCTATTTTATAAGCGTGCATTGAGGTCAAATCAACGTTTGACTCACCTCGAAAGCCGTCGGTTCCAAAATATTTATTTCTCTTTTCTGCTTTTATGTCCATTTCTTCCTTTAGTATTTCGTCAGTAGTTACCCCAAAAATATTGCACAGTTGCACTATTTTATCTATCTGTGGGAGCGCCTGCCCCATCTCCCATTTAGACACAGACTGTCTTGAAACAGATACCTTTTCAGCTAGCTCTTCTTGTGACATTCCTTTAAACGTGCGTAACTTAGTTATTTTTTCAGATATAGTCATATGCACCTTCCTTTCGCTTGTATTATATTATACACTTCACAATAAAAATATCAACCAACTGTAATTTGATTTTTTTGCAACCAACAGTTGCTAAAAATAGGCTAAACAACCGCTGGTAATAACTTTGAGTATATAATTTCCTAGTAAATTTAAAAATAACCGTTGCAAAAAGCAACAGTTATTTCCACGCTTCACAATCATACGGAAAGCCAATTTCATCAGCCTTAAACGTAATTGTTTTATTGTGTTTTTTCTTTTGTGAAAAATCGTTAACAGCAAGAATTGCATACTTACCAAGCACAAGTATTACCGGAATATTTATGAGAGCCATTGCTCCCATAGTTATATCGGCAACGTTCCATAATAAGTCGGAGCTTAAACCCGCACCTATAAATATTACAAGTGATGCAACTGTATTATAAATGCGCACCTGCACTTTTGTCATTTTACGTTTCATAATATACAGCATGCCTTGATCAACATAGTAAAGATTGCCAAGCAAGGTTGTGAATCCAAATAGAAACATTGCAAGTGTAATAAATACAGGGCCAAAATTTCCCAATGTTGCCGTAACGGCCATTTGCACGTATGGAGCTCCCGATATATCAGCAGACGGCTCGACACCCGAGCACATACACATAAATGCAGTCGATGTACAAACAAGAAGCGTATCAATAAAAACAGACAACACTTGCACAAGGCCTTGTTTAGCCGGGTGAGATACTTCTGCCGAGGCAGAAGCATTTGGTGCTGAGCCAACACCTGATTCGTTACTGAACAGTCCTCTTTTAATTCCATACATAAGACATGAACTACTCAGTCCACCGAAAATAGCTTTAAAATCAAAAGCTTCAGAGAAAACTTTTGTCAACACGAAAGGCAAAGATTTATAATTTAATACTACAACAAGCAGAGCAATCAAAATATACAGTACTCCCATAACAGGCACAAGAAATCCCGTAACTTTGATTATACGCTTTCCGCCACCAAAAAGACAAAACAACACCAATCCCCCCAAAACAGCACCTACGAGCCACGGTGTAAAATCATTGTTGTAAAATCCATATGCTGCAAGTGTAGATTGCATGTTATAAGAAGTAAGCATATTAAAACCAAATCCATAGGTTAAAATAAGAAATACAGAAAACAAAACAGCAAGAAAGCGTGATTTAATAGTTGCCTCAATGTAATAAGCAGGTCCGCCATACCAACCGTCATTTCCCAATCGTTTAAAAAGCTGAGCAAGAGTACTCTCGATAAGAGCAGATGCACTACCGATAATAGCAATAAGCCACATCCAAAACACAGCGCCGAAGCCGCCCAGACATATAGCAGTGGACACTCCGATTATATTACCTGTGCCTACTCTGGAAGCTGTGGAAACCATAAGTGCCTGAAAAGAAGAAACTCCTTTTTCTGAACCGTTTTTTTCCAAAACCGACCTTAACTGTTCTTTAAAGAGTCTAAATTGAGCAAAACGTGTGCGGAGTGAAAAATAAACTCCGCACACGATCAATAGAACAATCAAAACGTAACTGTAAAGAGCATCGCTGATTAGAGCGATAATTTTGTCAACCATTAATTACTCCGAGTATGAATTTTATAGCGATGCTTTATATGGATATCCTCGGGCATATCAAGTCCGTGAGAGCCACAACCTTCGTCAATTTCATGGCAACCGTGATCCATTGCAAAAGCTACAAGTGTATTATGCTCATTCCAATGTTTTTTAATCATACTATCAAAAAAAGCATACGCTTCTGCGTTAGCACGTAGCATTGAAAGTGCTTCAAGGCTCTCAGGTCCGAATTTATGCATTGTTGAATCATAATTTCCGTTGTAAACAACGACGAAATCGTATTCGTCCTTCATTATTATTTCAGCTGCTTTAGCATTAATTTCTTCATAGCTTTTATAAATGAAGTAATCCATTTTTCGTTCGAGAAATATTTTTGCAATGCTGCACTCGTTTATTGCAATAATTACAGGCTTCTTCCCTGCTTTTATTAAAGCATCAAAAACAGTTTCTATTTTAAGAACAGGCTTTTCGTACTTCTGAATTCCGTGAACGGAAGGCTGAGCACCTGTGTAAATTGTTCCAAAGCAAACAGGTGTAACAGAAGGCATAACGGATTCAAACTCCACTTCAAGCTCTGTTTTATCCGTTACCTTTTTTAATAAACCATCGTACTTTTCGTATATCCACTGACCAATAGCATCCGGGTTGTACATAAATACTCTGTCGACTTTTTCACCGCCAAGAACAGAATCGACATATTCGGTAATTTCGGGGTTTGCTATATTTGCTTTTTCAGGCGGTGTTATTCCCATTGAATAACACAAAGCAGCCGCTAACGTATCAAGTGATCTTCTCATATTCTTACTCCTTGTTTAAAAATCTCATTGTCCAACATTGAAGCTTAAGTCTTTTAGAAAGATAATTGTCTTCAAATTCATCGCTTTGGATTATCCACGTTTTAAAATTACAGTTTTTGGTTTTCGGAAGTATATCAATAGACGGAAGCTGTGTGTCAGGAAGCAAAGAAATTTCTTTTTCCCCCTGCAACACTTTGAGCGCAGCTCTCATAAAATCAGCAGGTCCTACAAAAACGTTTCCTACTGTTATCTTTTCCGGTAAAAAACCTGATACATCCATGCTCTCAGCAGCTTTTACAACATCCTCTGCACTAACCTTCAACTCTTTTGTGATGGCATAAGGCTCATCAAGGAAACCGTAAACCTTGCCGCAAACATGTTGTTTTTTACCAAGCAACAAATCGTGACAAGCAAGAAAAATATCAGATAAAGAAAGTGAAACTGGGGCTCTCAGTGGGAAAAAGTTATCTTTTAAGACATTATCTATATAAGGAATGTCACCTACTGTAACCACTCTTTCCCTTTCCATTGAAAGAGTGGTTGCAAGTTCACTGTACGTTGTAATTCTAAAACGGCTGTCTTTTTTGATCATACGCACAAACCTGCGAATGCTCGCGTAAAACCGTTCTGTTTCCTCCTCGTCACGTCGAGGAGGTTCTTTCCAATCTCCAAAGTCACAAAGATTCTTTTTGCAATAATTTTCAATGTCCCAAGTTGAGTGAAAAACAGCGGCATTGGGATGAGTAAAAATTATCGCTCTTTTATACTTTGAAAGTTCATCGAGCGACTTTTGCATATACTCGTCAGAATCATCTTCCATAAATTTTTCAAATGAAAAAGTATACTGTATTTGGTATATATTACAGTAATAAACGCCTTCACCGTCTTTTGTGTCACAATAAGTATCAGCATAAATCGGAATATTCAAATCTCCAAAGCCATACATTGCAACATAAGTTTTCTGATTACCAGGAGGACACGATACTATAGGATATCTGCCCGTAGCGTGTTGAATCATTTTAACAGCTTCGGTCTCTTGACGCATCAGTTCGCTATGTGCATCCGTGTAACTCTCGATATCCGTGTATTCATTGATTGTTGGGTGTAAAGAATGTCCGTAGGTATGAGTACCGATGTCATGAAACGTCAAAGCATCAAGTACGTCTTTTCTACCCCAGTTTTCAAGCTGCTTAGCCAATAGTCCTACAATACAAAATCCGCCCTTTACTCCTTCTTCGCGCAATATCTCTGCCTCTCTGTATATAGCATCTGCAGAGCGATTTGAAGTAAAGTCTTCAGTATCGAAAGAAAAAATTATATCAGTCATAATTATCCCTCTGAATAAAAATCTTCCTTTGCAATCTTGATAAGGTCAAAGCTTTCAGCGAAGTATTGCTCTTTTTCGGGTAAAGTTCTAAACCATGGCGCTGTCATATAACCGATTATTTGGTCATCAGGAGCATTTTCTTTGAAGTATTCAACTATGTCGTGAGTATTGTGTGGGCATCTATTGAATACAGATACGCACGGAGCATAAAGATATCCCTCCTTCATTAAAGGAAGTGCCAACTCCATAAATCGCACAAGGAACGGGTCTTGCTCTACATACTCTATTCCCATTGAAGCATACTCGCCTTCGTTGTAATAAGCAACGTATTCCGCTCTGGTAGAAATATGCGTCCAATGTTCTTTCCTTACTGCATTATAATGCCACGGAGAAAGCAGAACCTCTTTGGGTCCAATATGCTTTTTGTATCCCTCGGGATCAGAAAACAAAGGACACGACCACATCCAAGGCATTGCGCCGGTTTCTTTTACACAGTCGATAAGAAAACGCAAGTCGTGCCAATATAACTCTCCTTGGCGGCACATAACGTAGTCTCGGTTCCGAACGTGCTTAATATCCTCTTCGTCCATACCGATATGAATGTACTCGGGATGCTCAAAAACTTCATACACTTCCTTTATAAGATCGTTACAAACTTTGTAATACGTAGGTGTTGAAGTCATACGGTGATAAACGCCAAGCCACATAGAATGAGCAGCTGAAAAATTGAGTTTAGGAATTAACGCTAGTCCAAGCTCTCGGCATCTGTGTATTTCCTTCTTCATTCTATCTATCGACCAAGCACCGTTAATCGCTATTTCAGGATGACTTGCAAACTCCATACCGTCATTTACGTCCAACACAATAGTATTCAACCCAGCCTTTACAGAGCCATCAACTATCATATCCCAGGTACTGTCATCCCAACAAAGTGTTTTCACGTCTTTTGAATTCGGCGAAAAGCCCACTCCTAGATGTACGAGAATAGACCACATCTTTTTCATAGTATTCACTCCTTAAAGTCTTACTTTTGCATCTTTATCTGTATATTCTATTCTATCACCGAATGAATTCAAGCTATCCATATACGCAATGTATTCATCCTTTGACGCAAACAAAGGCTTATAATTTGCTACTATTTCTTTAGCACGTTTTGCGTTATCACTCATAAGTATTCTGAGCATTTCCATTTGCATTTTTGCACTGCCCACACACGCTTCCTCCGGATCGTCGATATAATAGTCTGAGCCGTGAGAGGTACCCTTTGCACCGCCTGCATAAGGATGAACAACCGGCATCACACAACACAAGTCACCCATATCCGTAGAACCTGATCCCATTGCAGGATTGTAAGTGTAAGTCTTCTCGGGAAGTGCGTTTGCCATCGCTTCTGCAACCACGTCAAGCATATCTGCGTTGTTAACAAGAGGACCATAACCGGGCATATCGCAAATTTCAATATTTGTACCAAGAGAAAGCGCTGCACCTATGAACGCCTGATTCACCCTTTTGTTTGCTGAAAGAATTCCTTCGAAGCTGGCGCCTCTGACATAGCTTTCAAGCGTAGTTACGGCGGGAATTGCATTTACCATCGCACCGCCGTTAGTAATAATTGGATGCACTCTGATAATATCGGACTCTTGGAAGGTTTCTCGTATTGCATTTACGGCGTTCAGACCGCACGTAGCTGCATACAAAGCATTTTTTCCATTCCAAGGCGAGCCACCGGCGTGAGAAGCCTTACCCTTGTATTCTATTTTCTTTGCGATACATCCAACAGAGCCATATCGCGCACTAAATGAACTTGAAGTATGTACCATAAAAGCAAGGTCTACACCGTCAAAATAACCTCTTGCAAGGAACTCTGGTTTTCCACCAAAATACTTTATCTTTCCTTCGTCGATAAGCTGTTTTCTGTATTCAATTTCAAGAAGCTCTTCAGCAGGAACTGCGCAAAGACGGATTCTACCCGACAATGAGTCAAGAATGCCAGGCTCAGTAAGCGCACCTGCTATGCCAATTAGTGCCGAACACTGAGCATGATGTCCGCAAGAATGCACCGCACCCGTTTGTTTATCGCATTCGGGATGCGAAGGACATATTATAGAATCAAGTTCAGCCATTATAAGCAATTCAGGACCCGGTCTGCCTGTATCAATCACTGTATAAAAGCCTGTTATGCCATCTGCAAGTGTCAGCTTATATCCAAGTTTTTCAAAAGCTTGTTGCATATACTTTGAGGTTTTAAACTCCTTATATCCGGTCTCAGGATTCTGCCAAATATACCGCTCTGCTTCAAACATCATTTCGCGGTATTTTTCCACTGCCTTGTTAAAATTCTCCATGTTAATCTCTCCTCAATCTATTAATGTATATTCAAACATTTCACACTTAATTTTGCTTCCCACGTCAACGCCGTCTGGTAGAAGCGCAAGCGCTATAAAGACTTCATTGTCACTGTTTTGGTCTTTTAAATACGCATACTCACCATCGATTTTTGCAAGAGTATAATACCTTGTCTCCATATAACTCACTCCTTAATTACAAGTATATCACAAAGAAAAGTAAAGTCAATAGAATAAAAAAATATCAGACGATTTTAGGCTGA
>JAZSDT010000025.1:0-11009 GCA_045531285.1 Eubacteriales bacterium | reverse complement strand
AGGGAGGACAGCATTGAGCTTTGCAGATTTGTTCAGCTTGAGCACACAGATGCTCTGAATGCCCTTGACGAGATTGCAGAGATCCCCTACGTTGACGGCTTTATCTTCGGACCAAACGATCTTTCGGGCTCACTTGGAGAGATGCTCAACGTTTTCGGTGATGCCACAGTTTCGGCTATCAAGTCGGCTATTGAGACTCTTCATCGTCATGGAAGACTTGTGGGGCTTGCGGGTGGTATGTCAGAGCACGATATCGCTTTCTGGTCAAGCCTTGGCATCGATATGCTCTTTGCCGGCGGAGATTGGAGCTTTTTATATAATCAAGGCAAAGAAACACTGAATTTAATGAAAAACTATTTTGGAAAGGAATAATTATGGAAATAAAAAGAAAGGGCTACACTGTCAGCGTCGGTGAGCCCATACTGTACGTTAACAACGAAGAAAGAGGCAGAAGCGGTCATATGTCTCACGCCATGGCTGAGTTTGCACCGGGTAAGCTTATTGATTTTAACTCCAATTGTACTGCAAAGAAATATGACGGTCATTCAACATACGGCTGGATAGAGTATCGCATTTCGGAGGATGGGGGAGAGACGTTCTCGGATATCCATGAGCTGCCCTACTCGAAGGAAGCACTTTACGATGGAGTAAACGTTATATCGGTGGAAAAGGCAGTTGCCTGCGACGACGGAAGAATAGTTGCCATATGCCTGAGAAATACAGCCACCACTCTCTGCGCCCCTTGGGACACACCAATGACGGTCACAAGCTTTGACGGAGGCGTAACCTGGACAAAGGAAAAAGAACTGTGCGCGTACAAAGGTAGGGTATATGATGCTCTATATCACGAGGGCGTGATATACGTTCTCGAATTTTGCAACGACGGAACAAAGGACTTTGTTGGAGTAGACGATGACCACGTATATAGAATCTTCACCAGTTGCAATGGTGGTGAGACATTTGAGGAGCTTTGTGTTGTGCGCATTCCATCTGTTGGACGAGGCTACGGCTCAATGCTCATCGATGATAACGGCAAGCTTCACGTCTATGCCTATAACATAAATGACGAGACACATATGGATCATATCGTGAGTTATGACCTGGGCAAGACTTGGGACAAGCCTGATACCTGCTATCTCAAGGAAGGGATACGCAACCCCCAGAGCGCACAGATAGACGGTGTGTTTGTTCTCCACGGCAGAAACGCTGCAATAAACGGTTTTGTGCTTTACACATCAAATGATGGTGTAACGTGGGATGAGGGGTATTACCTTGCCGACAAAAAGGGACTTTGCTATTATTCCAATAATATAGTCCTGAATAAAAACGGCAAATCCAGACTTCTCGTCCAATACTCCGAATGTTATGCGAGTCAGTGCGTAAATATATTGCACAGGTGGCTTGAAATAAAAAAGTAAGATCAAAAACGCTCTTTCGGTATAAAAGCGCCGTTTGAGCGTTTTTTTAAAACAGTTAAAAACTTCACAATAATTTAATTTTTTTGCAAAATCATATTGAAATATTTGAAAATGTGTGATATACTTGTATACAATCTTGAACATTGTATACAAGTATATTGATATGCAATGTAAAATTAAATTAAGGAGATCTATTATGAAAAAGATTATTGCACTTGTACTTGCGCTCATGATGGTTCTTATGATGACCGCTTGTACTAACGGTGAAGACGGAACAGCAAAGGCTACTAAGATGACAATGGGTACGGGCGGTACACAGGGTACATACTACGCATACGGCGGTTCTCTTGGTAACCACATTAAGAACGAAACAGGTATCACAGTAAACGTTGTTTCCACCGACGGTTCAAAGGCTAACATCCTTGGTATCGACGTTGGTAACTACCAGCTTGGTACAGTTCAGTCAGACGTTATGGCTTATGCATATGCAGGAACACGTTCTTTTGAAACAGAAGGTGCGCTTGATTCCTTCCGTGTAATAGGCGGTCTTTATGCAGAAGCAGTTCAGCTTGTTACCATGGACCCTGCTATCAAGTCCGTTGCAGACCTTGCAGGTAAGAAGGTGTCGATCGGTGCGGCAGGCTCAGGCGTTTACTTCAATGCAATTGATATTCTCGGTGCCGCAGGACTTACAGAAGAAGATATTCAGCCTCAGTACCAGTCGTTTGGTGACTCCGCAGATGCTCTTAAGGACGGAAAGATCGACGCAGCATTCATTGTTGCCGGCGCTCCCACTCCGGCAATTCAGGAGCTTTGCACTACAACTGATGCATATCTCGTTCCCATCGACGGCGAAATTGCCGAAACTCTTATGAACGGTTCTCCCTACTACACACTTCATAAGATTCCCGCAGGAACCTACGAGGGTCAGGAGGAAGACGTTACAACTGTTACAGTAAAGGCAACGCTTATTGTTTCCACAGATGCTTCCGAAGAGGACGTTTACAACGTTACAAAGGCTATCTTCGACAATCCTGAGGCAATCGGTCACGCCAAGAGTGCTGAGCTCAGCCTCGAAAACGCAACAGAAGGTATGACAGCTCCTTTCCACAAAGGTGCCGCTAAGTACTTTGCCGAAAAGAGCATCGACGTAGAATCCAAGTAATTATTGTATAGGGTTGGCTGCTGTCTTAACGGATGCAGCCAATCTTATTGCTTAAAATATTGGAGGTATAAATGGCTCTTTTTAAGAAAAAAACTGTAAATTCTACACCTGAAGTGCTTGACGTTGATTCGGTAATGAAAAAGTATGACCGAGAGTCAAACACACGTATATGGCAGGGAGGTCCTAAAACCTTCGTAACAGTTGTACTTGCCATATTTTCACTTTTTTGTATATACGTAACTCTGTTTGCAACCTGGCTTGACGAGATTCGTCTCACCTCGTTCATGGCATTTATAATCTTTATCGGCTATCTTGTTTTCCCTATAAGAAAGGGTGGGCAGAAGACGAATTATATACCGTGGTATGACGTTATCTTTATGCTGGCGGGAACGGGTGCTTTTCTCTACTACACCTTCAACGCCTCCGAGATAGTATCACGTTTTAAGATAACCACTTTTGAAGTTATTATAGGTATTATCGGTATATTGTGCCTGGCAGAGCTTTGCCGCAGAAGTGTTGGAATCCCCATTCTTTGCGTTGCAGGTGCGCTCCTTGTGTACGCGCTTGTATGGGGCTCTACAAACCCCGATATGTTTGCAAGAATAACAGAAAACGTAAGAGTTTTATTTTATTCAAAAGAGGGTATTCTCTCAACTCCTATAAACGTTTGCTCAAAGTACATAGTGATGTTTATAATCTTCGGTGCATTTCTTGAGCGTACGGGTATTGCGGATTTCTTTATCAATATTGCAAACGCACTTGTCGGACGCTTTTCGGGCGGTCCTGCAAAAGTTGCCGTTGTTGCATCAGCTCTTGAAGGTATGGTTTCCGGTTCATCTGTTGCCAATACGGTTGGCTCGGGTGCAGTAACGATTCCCTTGATGAAGCGCACCGGATACAAGCCTGAATTTGCCGCCGCTGCTGAGGCTGCCGCATCTACAGGCGGACAGATTATGCCTCCCATTATGGGAGCTGCCGCATTCCTTATGGCAGAGACTGTGGGCGTTCCTTATTCAAATATAGTTGTAAAGGCTATTCTTCCTGCAATTCTTTATTTTACAGGAGTATTTATCACTGTACATCTTGAAGCAAAAAAAGAAGGTCTCCGCGGTCTTACCCGCGAGGAGCTTCCCAGATTGAAGCCTCTTTTGAAGCAGACCTATCTTTTACTGCCTCTTGTACTTTTGATATATCTGGTAGCAACAAGCACACGCTCGATTGCATATGCCGCGGCAATTGCCATCGTTGTTGCAATTGTTGTCAGCCTTTTCAATAAGGAAAACAGAATTACTCCCAAGCGTATTCTTGAAGCCCTTGCCGCAGGCGGTCAGGGTATGATAACCGTTGCCGCAGCTTGTGGTGTTGCAGGTATCGTTGCAGGTCTCATCAGTGCTACAGGTCTTGCTTTCATTCTGTTCAACGGTATTGTTTCCATTGCAGGCAACAAGATCATAGTCGCACTTTTCCTTACAATGCTTTGCTGTATAGTTCTTGGTATGGGCGTTCCCACAACTGCCAATTACTGCATTATGGCGGCAACCTGTGCTCCTATTCTTGTGCAAATGGGCGTTCCCATGATTGCAGCTCATTTCTTCGTGTTCTATTTCGGTATCGTTGCCGATCTTACACCCCCTGTTGCCCTTGCGGCATACGCAGGTGCAGCTATTGCACAGGCGAATCCGATGAAAACAGCCTTTACGTCAACAAAGCTTGCAATAGGCGCTTTTATCGTACCTTACGTTTTTGCTCTTAATCCTGCAATGCTGTTTATAAATACCGACGGAGTATTTGAAGTAATACTTATATGCATAACCTCGCTTGTAGGTATATTCGGTGTTTCATCAGCCCTTGAGGGATATTTGTTGAAGACAATGACCTGGTATCAAAGAGTGTTCTCTCTTGTTGGCGGTCTGCTTCTTATATATCCCGGTATAGTTACCGATGCCATAGGTCTTGGGCTTATTGCTGCGGTAGTGGTAATGCAGATTCTGACAAAAAAGAATAATAAAATATCGGCGTAGTTTGCTTAAAAACGGCAGGATTTTCTTGCCGTTTTCTCATAATATATTGAAAAAGCTTTTTTGCTGTGATATAATGACCTTGATCCCAATAAAATCTTATCAGATAAATAAGGAGAAGCTATGAAAAAGCAGGTAATATGTAAAGACGTAGTTGTTGTAGGTGCAGGTGTTGCGGGTATATGCGCCGCAGTTGCCGCCGCACGAAAGGGCGCCGATGTGGCTTTGGTTCATAACCGTCCTGTGCTTGGAGGAAATGCATCCAGTGAGATCGGTGTTTTGATCAACGGCGGTGCTTCCTACAGTGCATCTGTTTACGGAAGAGAAAGCGGTATAGTGGGAGAGCTTGTAAATTGTATCCTGAATAAGTCTCGTTGCTATGAGAGTAAGGCGCTTCTTGATATGGCATTCTTTGATTTTGTGTATGCTGAAAAGAATATCGAGCTTTTTCTTAACACCAACGTTATGGATGTAACAGTCGATGATGGCAAAATAAAAAGTGTTGATGCAATACAGTTGAATTCCGAGAATGCATATACATTCGCCTCTGAAATCTTCATAGATTGCAGCGGTGACGGTTTTGTCGGCGTTATGGCGGGAGCCCAATATATGCAGGGCAGAGAAGGGAAATCCACCTACGGCGAATCCCTTGCGCCCGATGAGCCTGATAGCTATACACAGGGAGGTACACTTTTCTGGAGCAGTAAGAAAATGGACCATCCCGTAGAGTTTAAGCGTCCTGACTTTGCCTATGACATAGATAAAATGCCATTCCGTGACAATATAGGCAGACGCGATCAGCACAGAGTGGTGGGCAACAACGGTCTTGGAACGCTTTGGTGGGTAGAATACGGAGGTCAGTGTGATACCGTACATGATAACGAGGATATTACCCTTGAACTCAGAAAAATTGTTTACGGCTTCTGGGATTACGTAAAAAACAGCGGAAAATTCAAGAACACGGAAAACTATATGCTGGACACAGTAGCACCTATTGTAGGAAAGCGTGAGTCCAGACGTTTTAAGGGCGATTACGTTCTCACACAAAACGACATATACAATAAGCCCGATTTTCACGATGCTGTTTCAACGGGAGGTTGGGTTATTGACTGTCACGCACCCCTTGGAATATACGATGGCGGTAAGGCATCCAACTGGGTACCTCACAGAGGTGTGTACAGCATTCCGTACAGATGTCTTTATTCTGCAAATATCAAAAACCTGTTGTTTGGCGGCAGAATAATTTCCACGTCACACGTAGCTCACGGCTCTACAAGAGTTATTGCAACAGGTGCTGCAGCTGCACATGCATCAGGTGTTGCGGCATATCTTTGCGTGAAAAACGGCACGGCACCAAGAGACGTTGACGTAAATGAGTTGCAGAGTCTCCTGATAAGAGACGACCAATACATTATGAGAAAAAGAGAGCAATACTCAAAGGAGCTCATGGAATGTAAGGTCACGGCATCTTCGGAAAAGAAATACGAAAACACAGCGTTTACAGAGCTGATGCCGCTTAAAATGAAGCACTATCTGGCACTGCCCTCTCTTAGCGACCGACTTGACAGCGTTGACGTATACGTCAGCAATACTTCGGATGCAGATGCGGTGCTGCAATATAACGTCTATACGGGTAAGCTTGTTGAAAGTTATCTCCCGACGGTACTTATTTGTAAAAAGGAGATAAACGTGCCAAAGGCATTTAACGGTTATATCACACTGCCTCTTGATGCCAATGGCTTACTTGACAAAAAGGCGTACGTAGAATTTTTGCCTAATGAAAGTGTTTTGCTTGGAATATCACGCCACGAGCTGACCGGCTCACCCTGTTTTGAAGAAAACGATGACGAAACGATGGGCATATATATTGACGGCGTAGGTATGAAAACCGAGTATTATAAAAACGTTTGCTTTAAAAACGTGATGCCTGAGCAGAATATGTTCAGCGTTGATAATCTTTTAAACGGCTATACCAGACCATTCGGAATTTCGAATGCGTGGATGTCTGAGACAAGCGACGGCGAATGGATAGAGCTGGAATTTGACGGTGAGAAATACGTAGAGGAGCTTCAGCTGATTTTCAATGACGATTTGAAGCAAGACAGACCGACGTTGCCTCAGTCCACTCTTGTTCGTGAATATAACGTAACCGTTGACGGAAAGACTTGTCACGTCAGTGGAAACATACAAAGAAAAAATAGCTTTGCTATAGGTAAAGCTGTAAGAAAGATTAGAATAGAGCTTGTGAAAAACGGTGGACATCCTTGGTTTGAAATGTTTGGAATAAGACTCTATTAAGGTGATAAAAATGAGCTATAATATTTTTAGGGTCACACCTTCGGTCGTTGAAGCAAACAAAGAAAGTGAGATCGTGATTACAAGCCACGACGGTCCGTTTCGATTTTATGATGACGTAACCTACGAAGTACAGTTTATTCCCATGGACGAAAGCGACGTACCCCAGGATGAAGAGCTGTCTCTTCTTGGACATAACAGTTTTCGCAAATCCTACTGCGTCAAGGCGTGTAACGGAGCAATAAGGCTTGCGCATACATTTGTTGGTGAACAGGAGTGGCGCATTCATATAAGCACTAAGGAATATAAAAAATATCAGCCTGAAATATACGAAAGATATAACGAAAAAGGACATTGGATGCCACTCACCAAATACCCCGAGAAAGGCATTGATACGAAAATTTATTCCTTGCTTCCCGACCTGTACGAGCGACGTGTTATGCACGGTGACCTTCATGTTCATACTATGCATTCTGACGGAAGTGAAAGCCCCGAGCTTGTTGCCGCCTCCTACAGAAAGGCTGGCAGAGACTTTATTGCGGTTACCGACCATAACCGATATAACACGTCAAATGAAGCAAAGGAAAAGCTCTCTTTTGTGAAAAACTTTACTCTTCTTCGCGGCGAAGAGGTGCATAACGGTTACGGAGGACTCTTTCATATGGTTAATATCGGGGGCAACTACAGTGTCAACGATATCTACATAAACGAGCCCGATCGAGTAGAGAGGGAAGTAGCCGACCTTGACAAAGAGGTAGATATTCCCGATGGACTTGATAAACGTGAGTATCTTAACCGTGTGTGGCTTTACCGTGAAATAAAGAAAAGCGGCGGATATGCCATATATCCCCATCCTTATTGGAATATAGGCTACTACCATACATCTACTGCTATGAGCCGCGCAATACTCAAAAACGGTCTTTGTGATGCGTATGAGGTTGTGGGTGGAAATCCTCCTAAAAATAACAATTTGCAGGTTGCTCTTTGGACTGATATGTTGTCTGAAGGAATAAAGCTTCCTATCGTAGGCTCAACGGATTCTCACAGCACTCTTTTTGGTTCACATCTCACTCAGTCCACTCTTGCTTTTGTCAAGGATGATGATATATTGCAGTCTATAACAGACGGATACAGTGTCGCCGTAGAAAGTGTGAAAAATGAAACTGTAAGAGTATATGGTAGTCTGAGACTCGTGATGTATGCCCATTTCCTTCTTGAAAATTACTATCCTACCCACAATGAGCTTTGCTCGGTTTCAGGCATACATCTTTGCCATATGTTAGACGGTGACGTTGAAGCAAAGAAGCTTGTTGAAAAGGCAGAGGAAAAGATTTCGGCTTTCGATAAAGCTTTTTTCTCACGCTAGTGCGTTCTCAATACAAAAGCGGTCAGCGACCGCCGGCAATGCTCGCCTACCGTAACCTTTAAGTATATCCCTACAATGTAAAACGGCGAGGTTGATTTAATGCAATAAAAAGTGGCTGTGAAATACAGCCACTTAATTTTATATATCTGAATTGTATTTAATACGTTTACTTAGTTTGGATATCGGCACAAACTTTTAACACCAGGGCTTGAGTCTTACCGTCGATGATTTCGCCGTTCAGCACCATTTCCTTGGCTGTTTCCAACGGAATTTTCAATACGTCTAAAAATTCACCCTCATCAAGCTCAGCCTCACCCTTGTGTAAGCCTCTTGCCATATACAGTCTTATGTTTTCGTCGCAAAAGCCTGCTGTGGAAATAAAATCGCCCATGTACTTTATTTCGTCGGCAGTGTAGCCCGTTTCCTCTTTTAGCTCTCTTACCGCACAAATGTAAGGGTCCTCGTCTATTGTATCCAGCTTGCCTGCAGGTAGCTCCAACAGCTCCTTGCCGATAGGATAACGGAATTGCCTTACAAATATAAGCTCGTTGTCATCTGTTAAAGGGGCAACGCAAGAAGCGCCCTTGTGGCGTACAACGTCACGGGTCGCAACGCTTCCGTCCTCAAGCTCTACCGTGTCAAAAAACACCTTAATAACGTATCCGTCGTATTTTAAATCACTTTTAATTTTCTTTTCTGTATGCATATCACTACCCTAAAAGCTTATTATTTCATCATAGGTTTCAATGGCAAACTTGTCTGTCATGCCTGAAATATAAGTTATAATAGCCTTTTTATAATCCCTTTCGTTTGCAATATCAAATATTATGTCGTTTTTATATTCTTCACTTCTCATTTCCGTGTACCCTATAAGCCACGAACAAAAACGCTCTATTATTTTTGGATAGAACACAGATATTTTTCTAAGCTCGTCAAATGTATAAATACCTCTCCACGCTTCTGCAAGCAGCTCATATATCTGATTTATAACAAGCTTAAAGAATTTATCGGAGTATTCTACTCTTTTGCATCGGTAAATATTTTCTAAGTTGAATTTATTTACTACGTCCATGGCACGCTTTACAGCAGGGGACAGAGCGATTCCTCTCTCTGGGTTGGAGTTTTCGCAAACGTCTGTTACCAGCCTGTTGAGAAGAATGGTATTGTTCATTTTTTCTCCCAGCACCTCGGACAGCTCCTCCTGTATTTCATTTATCTTTTGGCGGGGCAGAATTCCAAGGTCGGTGGCATCGTTTATGTCACGTCCGATATATGATATCCTGTCGGATATTTTTACAACGCAAGCCTCATACGTGTACGGCTGAAAAATACTGGGTGAGGTAAAATCGTTTTCCAGATCGATTGCTTCCTCTCTCGGGATGATTCCGTCGTCACTCACTTCTCCGCAATGGGAGACAATACCGTCTCTGACGGCGTAAGTAAGGTCAAGGTTTCTTCTGCATTTTTCGTAGTCCTCCAGCAGTTCAACCTTGTCAACTACCCACAACCCGTTTCGTTCGTGCCAGAATTTTTCTCCGATTTCCCTCACGGATATTTCGGAAAGGAATTTTTCACCCTTATGACCGAACGGTGCGTGTCCCAGGTCATGCGCTACAGAGATGGCACGCGTAAGCTCTGTGTTGAGCCCCAGATACTTTGCAATCGTGTAGCTTATTGATTCAACGTGATTTACGTGCTCGATTCTCGTACAGATATGGTCGCTTTGAGGAGAAAAGAAAACCTGAGTTTTGTTTCTCAGTCTGCGGTAAGCAGAAGAGTTTATTATACGCGTGTAGTCTCTTACAAAGGTGGTTCTCATATCGCCTTCCTGCTGATACAGTTGAGTACGGCGCTTTGTTATTTCGTTCCATTTCGGATTATTTTCATTGGCTGCATAATTTCTCAATATATCTTGCATTAATTCTCACCTCGCTGGGATAATTATAGCAAAAAAATCCTGTATTTACAACTGTTTTTTCACATTTTTGGGAACGTTAAAGCACGATTTTATCAAAATAATGTCGTTTCCTATTTTTACAATGTCATCATAGGCGAATTTTCTTACCTCACGCCTTTTTGAAAAAAGATTTTTGCAAGGGTTAGATACGCAAAAATATTTAATAACGCCGTGTTCCGTTTCTATTTCCGCGTCGTCAATGTAGCCCAGTCTTTCCCCTGTAACCGTGTTTACAACCTCTTTGGCAAACAGTGCTTTTAAAGTAATGCATCTGTATCTGTTTTCAAAATTGTTTCCCATATTTCCTCCTGTTTGGATAAAATTACAAAACTTAAAGCCGTCTTGCTTGGCAAGACGGCTTTGATCAGTATATACCTGCCTGTTTAATTATATCGCGTTTGAGTTGATTTATGATTTTTTTCTCAAGCCTTGATATATATGATTGGGATATTCCCATAGAATCGGCAAGCTCTTTTTGCGTCATTTCTTTTTTACCGCATAGCCCGAACCTTGTGCATATGATCTCTTTGTCACGCAGGGAGAGTCTGTCGATGGCACGGTAAATCATTATTTTCTCTTCTTCTGCTTCTATCCCTTTTTGTACCTCGTCACTGTCACTGCCAAGTATGTCTCCCAGCAACAGCTCATTTCCATCCCAGTCAGTGTTCAACGGCTCGTCGATGGATACCTCCAGCTTCAAAGGGACGGTTTTTCTTATGTACATAAGGATTTCGTTTTCTATGCATTTGGAGGCATAGGTTGCAATTTTTATGTTTTTTTGTTATAATTA